>WLEG01000280.1 GCA_009704425.1 Actinomycetota bacterium
ATGGGTCAGAGCGCCTTGTTCAAGCGGCAGTAGGACTGGCCCAACGCACCGTTGGTCGGATCGGTCGCGGCCAGGGGCAGCGGCTTCAAGCCGTAAGCGGCGATGATCTTGCGCGCCGTGAGGTCGCCACAGATGAATCCGGGCACGCCACCGACGGCCACACCCGTGTCGGCCGTGTCACCGTCGAAGTTGCAGTCGTCGGTGCCACCTTCGACACCATCGCTGCAGCCGGCGGGCTGAATCGACACACCCACGAAGCGGCGCGAGTCCTCGATACGGGGGTACAAGGTGCCGGTCGTCGAGGTGAGGCCCACGTAGTTGTACACCAGACGGGTCCCCTCGAATCGTGCCGTGGTCTCGTTGATGCTGCTGAAGGACGGGCGCTTCAGGTCGCCGGTGTTGGCGAACTTGCCGAACACCGCACCGTTGCGCTTGTCGGTCTCGAGGGCCTTGGCCTGGATCACCCAACGGCTGTAGCCGTAAAAGCAGATGGCATCGGGCTTGTTGGCGTCCGAGACGTTGCGACAGTCGTGCTCCTGAACCTGGGTGAACGGAGTGAAGCTGGTCGAAGGGTTTCCGTCCCTATCCACTCCACCGAAACCATCGCAGTTGGCGAGGAAGTCGGAGTCGTTGTTCGAAGCCTTACCGATCAACGTGGTCGCCACGTCGGTACCGGTTCCCGAACCCAACTGCACGCGGTAGGCGCGAATCGGGTCGGTGTCGGTCGTGTTGCCGGTGACGTCACCCCACAACGAGAACTCGGGGTAACCCGGGATACGGTCGCCCACCTGGTCGGCGGTGCCACTGCTGTTCGGATCGACGCGGGTACCCGAGTAACACGTGTAGATCTTTCCGAGCTGCGTCTTGGTCAAGCCGGTCTGAGCCACGCCATGGTCGTTGCCACTGAAGTAGGTCCAGTCGATGGCGTCGAGAGCGAACGCCCATCCTTCCAACTTCGTGCTGGTGGAACGCGATGACGAACGGGCGATGTCGATGCACGCCGAACCAGCGGTGCCGCCAGGCCCGGTGGCTCCGTTGTAGACCAAACCGTTCTGCGAGGTTCCTTCGACGGCGCCACGGCCGTTGCCGGATCCGTTCGGCGGCACGAGTCCGAGGTACCAGGTCTCGCCGACGTCGTTCGTGTCGGTGTCGGCGTTCAAGTCCGCGGTGGCGATCGTCGCGCCCTCCCACGAGGCGGGGGTACCAACCGCACCGTCACCGGTGTCGCCGTCGGTGTTCAGGTCGCGCGAGCCGTAACCGCCGAACACCAGGTTCACCTTGCAGTCGTTGTCGGCCGGCAGAACGATTCCGCCGGGCCACGTGGAGCGGGCGTCGGCCAGCCACGCCTTGTTGGCGGACACGGCCGTGGACTCGCCCGTTTCGACGCTGGGGTTCGCGGCCAACAGCGGCGGGATGTTCACCGCACGGTCCTTGTTGGGGTTGTAGCGAGAGTTCGTGTTGTGGGCGGCCGACAGGGCCTCCATCACGAACGTCGTGGTGTCCGAACCAGCGATGCCCAGAATGTCCTTCTGGCTCGAGTCGGCACCGGCGTTCACTTGCGAGGGCAGGGCGCACAGACTCAGTACCGATGCGATGCCCACTGCTGAACCGAGCAGCTTCTTCACGTGTGTCTCCTAAGGGTGAGGAAATGTCGAACGATTTCGACGCCTCATCCTGAAACAGCAACGTGAACCGAGGACCAGAGCCACCTGTCCGGAAAGTGAACAGTGTCTGTGCGTTTGGAAACGGACTCGGGCCGGTTCAGAGGGCCGCGGGGCCGGTCAACGACAGTGCCGTCCACGCCTCGACCGCGATCCACATGCCCACCGGCACCACGATCATCCAGGCCACGCGTCGTCCGACCTGACGCACGATCAGCGGATACGAGAACGCCACGATGGTCGCCAGGAACATCCACGCCGCCACGGATGACCACGACGACGAATCACCGGCCAGTCCGAGTTCGTCGACCGACGTCGAATGGACGGCGGGTTCGCCCCCCGGGAACACCGGTGACGTCAACGACGCCCGAACGACCAACCGATCGTTGCCGTCCACCACGGTGGCCAGGATCAGCATGTGCCCCTCGCCCTGAAACGCGGCCATGTCGCGCGAGGCCCGAACGGTGATGTCGATCACCTCGTAGGTGTGAACGCCCTGCCCGGTGGTGGCGGTGATCTCGTCGCCCACCTCCACCTGATCCAGGTTCGCGAATTCGGCGCCGTGATCACGACTTCGGCCGAGCACGGCCGACACCCCCGGCTGTCCGGGCAACGCGGAACCGATCAGGTGTCCGGCGGCCTTCGACAACTCGTGAGCCTGTGTTCCTTCGATCACCACGGTGCGAATCTCCCGATCGGCGATCTCGATCAGTCCCACCGGTGTGCCCACGGCGATGGGGTTCGACACCGGAGCCAAACCGTTGATCAGGTCGGACGCCAGTCGATCCTCCAGCATGGCGGCCTGTCGATCATGGATGAGCGGAGCGAGCAACGCACCGAACACGAGTGAACCGATGGAGAACACGAACAAGACCGCGGCCAAACGTCGTGCCAGATGAACCACGGGCTTCGTCGCCGGTTCCGCGACCGAGGCGGATTCGCGGACGTCGTCGCCGAACACGTCCTCCTCCAACGTCCACTCACGTGTGTCGATGTCGCTCATGACTCACCCTTCTCGCGTCGTCGCAACCATCTCCGCCACGGGGCCGTGCCGAGAATCGCCGCTCCGGACAGTCCGCCCAACCCCAACATCAGCGCCGACGATCCACTGGTCGCTCCCATCGATTGCTCGAAGCGGGGTTCGGGAACGGTGATGGGTGCGGGTTCGGTGGTGGTCGTTCGCGCGATCGTGGTGGAGGTCGACGTGGACGTGGTGGTCGTCTCTTCCACCACGGCGACCGTCGCCGACGGGCGATAGCGCGGACGGGTGGTGGGCGGTGCCGGAGGACGCGTCGTGGTGGTCGTCGGCGCTCCGATGCCCGCGACGATGTTGCGCGTGATCGCTCGCATGGCCTCGGGAAGAGCCACGTAGCCCGACGGCAACAGACTCTGACCGTCCCCGACCGCGTAGCTCAACACGCGCTTCACATCGGCGATCTTCGCGGGCGTGTCGAAGGTCTTGGGGACCATGGCGTAGTCGACCTTCACCATCGGATACGCCAGGGGATCCTCCGGGGTGGGATCGGCGATCAACACTCCCGACGGCGACACGTCGGCGTCGGCCACGCCACGAGCGATCGCATCCTCGGTGGGCAGAACGACGGAACCATCGGGCTTCAACAAACCCGCCACCTGCAAGCCGAAAC
>WLEG01000281.1 GCA_009704425.1 Actinomycetota bacterium
GACGGATCCTTGTCGACGTAGGCCACGTGCTCGCGCACGACGGTGTTCACCTTGATGTCGGGAATCGACAACCGCCCGGGGAAGTACTGCGCGGGCGGTAACGGGTTCGCGGGCGCGGAGTACGGCGACGACACCGGCGAGCCGACGAACCACCCGAAGACGTCGACGATCAGATCGGCCCCGCCGAACGAATACAGAGTCACGCCGCGCGTGGCGTTCTGCACCTGAACGTGGTTCGGAGCGGTCACACCCGAGCGGTCGGCGTTGATGTTCGACGCGTCGGGCCGGGACTGTCCGGCCGGATACACGGTGACGAAACCGTCGTCGAGGGCCCGCGTCATGGTGACGTTCAGAGCCACCGCCGACGCGCCGCCGACCGGCACACCGGCCGCACCACCGGTGCCCACCTCCACCGACCAACCATGATGAACGGTCACGCCACGACCGAGGGGATTCGGTGCGGATCGGGTGTCGAGCAGGCGTTGCGGGGACACCGGCACGTACAGGCCCACGTCGGTGTTGGCCGCCGACGGACCGGTGTAATAGCCCATGAAGTCCACGATGATGTCGCCACCGGCGTAGGAGTAGAAGTCCACTCCGGACGCCGACGGCTTCACGATCACCTGATTGGCGATGGTCTGACCGGCGCGCATGATGTTCAGATTCGAGGTGTCGGGCGTCGGAGCCCCGGCCGGCATCGCCGTCCAGTAGGCGAACCCGTTCGCCCGCATACCCGAGTTCACCGCGGTCACGTTGAACACCATGCCCTCGGTGTCGGTCGGCACCGTCCACGGCCGTGGAACGGTGACCCGACCGTCGGGTGCCACGCGCGCGGTGTGTCGCGTGTCGAGAAGGCGTTGCGGTGGGGCGGGAATGAAGCGACCTTCGCGAGAGGTGTTGGCCGGCACGTAGTAACCGAACACGTCCACGATCATGTGCGTGCCCACGGATGCGTACAGCACCACGTTGCCCCACGTGCCCACCTTGGCCGTCACGAGGTTCGGCACGATGGACCGGTTGTCCTGCATGTTCACGTTCGAGGTGTTGGGAAGTCCTTCGCCCCACGGATGCACCGTGATGAACCCCTCGCGATCGGGTTGATAGGCGGTCACGTTCAGCACCACCGACGTGGCGTTCGCCGGAACACCGTGAACACCGGCCACCGTCAGAACGGTGGAGGAATTCGCCGCGGGTCGCGCGCCGTTGCGGGTGTCCAGGATGCGCACCGGATCCATCCCCCGGAAGGCCGACGCCCCCGTCGGGGCCGCCGAGGCCACCTCGGTGCTCACGCCGGCGAGGATCGACGACAACACGATGGTCAGGACGACGACGAGCGCCGATTTCACCGATCTGGTTCGACGTCGACGCGGAACTCGCACGAGGAACGATCGTAGACGACGGCACGTGTCCGGAGGGTGGCGACCGGGTGAACGCATCCGTCACCTCGTCACGAACACTCAGATGTCGTCCGCGCGGCGCAACGCCTCCAGAATTCGCGCGTCCGCCCGCCCCGCGAGAAGCGACAACGTCTGTTCCGTCGATCCCGCCCGGCGACACATGTCGAGGCCGATCGATTCGTGCCGGTGATAGTCGCGAAAGCGCCGCGTTCGCGGGCCCACCAACATGGCCACGACCCGTTCAGCGGTCGAGAGTCCACTGTGCGTCTTTCCCACGTCGTGCAGCAGCGCCGCCGCCACCTGGTCGCGAACGGCACCGGGCCAACCATCCACGAAGCGACGAGCCACGGAAACGGCATGACGGCGATCCGGCACCGACATCGCGTCGAAGACGAGTCGCTCCCCCTCCAGCAGATTCGCGTGGGCCCACGCTTCGTCGGTCGGCGAGGGTGCAGCGGACGACAACGAACCCCACCAACGTCGCGCCAGATGAACGAGACGACGAGTGGCCGGGGTCATGTCGCTCAGGTTCCCCGTCCGACCGCGGCGCGCGGGTGCGCCGATCGGTACTGATCGAAGAGTCGTTCCTGGGACACCCGCGTGTACACCTGGGTGGTGGAGATCGACGCGTGCCCCAGCATCTCCTGCACGATGCGCAAGTCGGCTCCGTGGTCGAGCATGTGGGTGGCGCACGAATGTCGCAGCACGTGCGGCGACAGATGACTGGTCAGACCCGCGCGTTCACCGTGACGCACGACGATGGCGTAGGCCGCCTGGCGACCCAATCGACCGCCCCTCGTGTTCAGGAACACCGCATCGGCGTCGCCGCGCCGCGCCCAACGTGCGGGGGACAGCGAGTCACGACCGTCGGTCAACCAACGATGCACCGCCTCGCGCGCGAGGCTGCCCACCGGCACCAGTCGCTCCTTCGATCCCTTGCCGTACAGGCGGATCATTCCCGCCTCCAGATCGATGTCCCCGAGCGACAGCCCGCACAACTCCGAGATGCGCGCCCCGGTGGCGTACAACAACTCCAGCAACGCCCGATCGCGTCGAGATACCGGGTCGTCGCCGACGACGGCCGCGATGAGGGACTCCACCTCCTCCTCGCTGAGGGGCTTGGGGATCCCCGCGGGAACCTTCACGCCCTCGAAGTCGACCGTGGGATCGTCGACCCGGTGACTCTCCGACACCATGAAACGGTGGAACGTGCGGATCGCGGCCATCTGACGGGCCAGGCTCGACGCCGCGACACCACCGGCACGACGGTGATCAACGAATCGATCCACGTCGGCGGGCACCACTCGCTGCACGTCGGTGGCCTGCTCGCCCAACCACGCGCAATACCCCGTGAGATCGCGACGGTACGCCGCCAACGTGTTGGCCGAGCGCCCGCGTTCGGCCGCCAACCAACCGAGGAACTCCTCCACCTCGAGGGGCACGACGTCGGGGATCATCGCCGACATCAGATCACATCGGAGTCGAGCCCACGCACCAGTCGGTCCGCCAGCAGCAGACCGATGGTGCTCTTGGCGTCGGCGATCTCCCCGGACACCACCATCGAAACCGCGTCGGCGAACGGAACGGTGAACACCTCCATGTGCGCCTCCTCCGGTCCGTGCATCTCCCGGCCGACGTGTCGAAGATCGGTGGCCAGATACACGTGCAACTCGGAATCGGTCATACCGGTGGAGGGATAGAAGCGATGCAACAAGCGCAACGCCCCGGCGTCGAAGCCGGTCTCCTCGATCAGTTCGCGGCGAGCGGTGTGTTCGGGATCCTCTCCCGCGACGTCACGCATTCCGGCCGGCACCTCCACGATCTCGCGCGCGAACGCCGCGCGGTACTGGCGCAACAGCACCACCGACAGACCGCCGTCCTCGCCACGGATCAGGGGCACCACCGCCAC
>WLEG01000282.1 GCA_009704425.1 Actinomycetota bacterium
CAGTTCGAAGGCGTCACGCGGATACGTGTAGCCCAGATACGGCGCGTTCAGGTTCACTCGCCACGTGTCGTTGTTCGCGAGGAACTTCTGAGCCTCGGGATCGGCCGCGAACCACGAGGTCAGAATCGACGCCGATGCCGAGCGTTCGGCACGAACGAGAATGCGGTTGATTCCATTGGTCGGAAAACGAACCGTCGGATTCAGGTTCAACAACTCACGATCGCGAACGAACGCCTCGATGGAGGTGTTGGTGACCAGTCGCGCCACCAAACGCGGCGACAACACCAGGTTCTCGATGCGTTGGCCCGTGAACGGGTCGGTCATGTTGTACGCCACCACCATCGCGCTGGCGGCCACCGGAGCGTACGAGTAATCGCGATGGTCGGGATGATGGGACAACTCGTCCTCGGTGGCCGGCAACGCGGTGACTCCAATGTCGACCAAGCCCGCCAGGAAGTTCTCGCGTCCGGTGGTGCTGGAGGTCTCGGTGAAATCGACGACCACCGGATCCGACCCCTGACAGATGCGCGCCGCCCACGAGTAGAACAGGCCGGCCGACGTGGCCGAGCCGTCGATTCGCACGTCGAAATCGACGATGTTGGGACAGTCCGCTTGCGACGGCGCGAAACTGATCGGGATCACCACGTGCGCCGCCGGCAGGGTTCCGGGCTGAATCGGCTGCGCGTCGTTCTCGTACACGAGTATCGAACACGGGTTGGAGGCCGAACACGCCAACTGTGGCAGGTTGCTGGCCGGGCGCACCTCGAACTGTGCCGAACCCGTGCCATCGGACGCCGTCACGTCGAGCAAACGATTGCCGTTCGCCAAGTCCGGGAACGGCTGAGCGGTGTAGCAGTCGTCGAGTGACGTCGGATTGGCACGACATTGCAGGATGATCAGCGTGTACACGTTGGCCTGGGTGGTGGGCCGGAAGCCCGACCACGAGACGTTCACCACCTCGTTCGTCAGGTCCACCCCGGGGCTGACCGAGGCCGTTCGACCGCCGGGACCCGAAGCTGTCACGGGCGCACGAGGGGCCGGCTCGGCCAATGCGGTTCCACCTTGGCCGGCGGTGGCCAACGTCGACACCGAGAACGCCGCCAGGAGCAGCGCGAAGGTGCGACGCAGTCGGTCGGTGACTCGCGGAGAGGTTGAGGGTGACTCGGACACGGCGAAAGGTTCCTGTCGTTCGAGCGTCGGCTCGCTGGCGGGGACGAGTCGAAACTAGAACCCGATCTCCGTCCCCGAAAGTGGGGCCGGAATGACTTGGCACGATGTTCAACTCCCGTTCACCTTCCGGTCAGAGGACTGTCAGATGACGCATCAAGGCTGGACACGTGACGAGCGTGGCCGACGTGAGCGAATCGAATCTCGTCGACGAGGCCCGGGTCACCCCCGTCGTTCGTCGCAGCAAGGTCGACCGGGCCTACCGCGCCGTGGCCACGTTGTCGGGCTCCGTCGTGTTCATGGTCATGGCGCTCATCGGCGGCTTCCTCCTGTACCGCGGCATCGATGCTCTGCGCATCTCCGGATGGGGCTTCATCACCGAGAGCCAGTGGGCCCCCGACATGGGCGGAGCGTTCGGAATCGCGGCCGTCCTCCCCTACACGGTCTCCATCGCCCTGGTCGCGTTGTTCCTCGCGGTCCCCATCTCCGTCGCCACCGCGCTGTTCATCACCGAGTACGCCCCGCGACGACTTCGTCGCTTCCTCACCGCCACCATCGACCTTCTGGCCGCGGTGCCCAGCCTCATCTACGGGCTTTGGGGGCTCTTCTACCTGCAACCTCGACTCATCACCCTGTCGAAATGGCTCGCCGACAACCTCGGATTCATCCCCTTCTTCGAGGTGAATGAGGACTTCGGCACCTCGTTGGGAGTGTTCCCGTCGTCGACGTTCGTGGCCGGTGTCATCGTGTCGTTGATGGTGATCCCCATCTGCACCTCGGTCATGCGCGAGGTGTTCGGTCAGGCCCCTCCCGGTGAGCGCGAGGGTGCCATGGCCCTGGGTGGCACACGTTGGGGCGTGGTGCGCGACGTCGTGCTGCCCTTCGGTCGCGGCGGAATCATCGGTGGATCGATGCTCGGACTCGGTCGCGCGCTGGGCGAGACGATCGCCGTGACGCTCATCATCTCGCCCTCGTTCGACGCCAAGTGGTCGATCGTGGAACAGGGTTCCAACAGCATCGCGGCGTTGATCGCATTGAAGTTCTCCGAGTCCACCGAGACCGGAATCAGCGCGCTCATGGCCGCGGGCTTGGCCCTCTTCGTCATCACACTCATCGTGAACACCGCGGCTTCGAGCGTCGTCAACCGCTCGCGCTCCGGTTCGGCAACGGAGATCTGACCGCCATGGCCCTCGCACTACGTCGTCGTCGAAACGTCATCGAATCCGGAGCCGACGAGAGGATTCGCATCCGATCGGTCGAGTCCATCGACGTGACCGTGATGATCGGTTCGGCGATCGCTTCTTTCGCCCTGTCCCAACTGCTGTACGAAACGTTCCTGCCGCTATCGGGTGCCCTCGGCTACGTCGTGGTGTGGTACGTGCTGTTCCTCGCCGTCTCATGGATCGCCGTGCGCGAGCTTCGCGGAAACGTGCGCGCCAAGGATCATCTGGCCCGAGTGGTCGTGTGGAGTGGCGCTTCGTTGGCCATCGTCCCGTTGATCCTCATCGTGCTCTACGTGATCGGAAAGGGTTACCACGCCCTGCGTCCCCAGTTCTTCTCCGAGGATCAGCGATACGTCGGTGCCCTCAGTGACTCCACCGAGGGCGGTGGCGCTCACGCCATCATCGGCACCATCCAGCAAGTGGGTATCGCCAGCCTCATCGCCGTTCCTCTCGGCATCACCACCGCCGTGTACCTCAACGAGGTGAAGGGCCGCTTGGCCAAGCCGCTACGCACGGTGGTGGATGCCATGAGCGCGGTTCCCTCGATCGTGGCCGGTCTGTTCATTTACGCCGCCTGGATCCTGGCGCTCGGCAATCAGCAGACCGGCCTGGCCGGATCGCTCGCTCTCTCCGTGCTCTTCCTCCCCACCGTCACGCGAACCGCCGAGGTGGTGTTGCGACTGGTGCCCGGCGGACTTCGCGAGGCATCACTGGCCCTCGGCGGAACCGAATGGCGCACCACGTCGCGGGTGGTGTTGCCCACCTCGCGTTCCGGCCTGGTGACGGCCGTGATCCTCGGTGTGGCCCGCGTCATCGGCGAGACCGCACCGCTCATCCTCACCGTCGGTGGCGCCTTCATCATGAACTGGAATCCCCTTTCGGGCA
>WLEG01000283.1 GCA_009704425.1 Actinomycetota bacterium
CAAGAGCCCATCACGTATCTGCATCCGTTGCTCGAGAACAGCCTGGGCAAGACGTTGGGCATTCCGTTGTTCCAGGAACAGTTGATGCAGATGGCCATCGACGTGGCGGGGTTCACGCCGTCGGAGGCCGATCAACTGCGTCAGGCCATGGGGTCCAAGCGCAGTCGGAAACGCATGGAACGCTTGCGTTCGCGTTTGTACGAGGGCATGGCCGAACGCGGCATCACCGGCGACATCGCCGACATGATCTTCGACAAGATGGCGGCCTTCGCCAACTACGGCTTCCCCGAGAGCCATTCGGTGTCCTTCGCGTATCTGGTGTACGCGTCGTCGTGGTTGAAGCTGCACCAACCGGCGGCGTTCTACGCCGGTCTGTTGAACGCGCAACCGATGGGCTTCTGGAGCCCGCATTCACTGGCGCAGGACGCGCGTCGACACGGCGTGGTGGTGCGCACCCCCGACCTGTGCGCGTCGGCGGCCGGTGCCACCTTGGAGGTGTGCCCCGACAGCCACGGTGGCTTCGCCGTGCGGTTGGGCATCGGGTCGGTGCGCGGTGTCGGTTCCGAGTTGGCCGAACACATCGAGCGCGAACGGGTGGAACACGGCGACTACCGCGACATCGAGGATCTGGTGCGACGCGTTCCCGAGATCACGTTGGCCCAACTGGAAGCCATGGCCACCGGCGGCCTGTTCTCGGAGTGCTTCGCCATGGAACGACGCGAGGCCCTGTGGGCCGCGGGGGCGGCCGCGCAGTCCCGGGTGGATCGTCTGCCCGGTCTGGCCACGGCCACCACCGCGCCCACCTTGCCCGGTATGGAACCCATCGAGGTGGCGGTGGCCGACTTGTGGGCCACCGGGGTGGCGCCCACCGGACACCCCACGCAGTTCCTGCGCGAGCGTCTGAACGAGATGGGGGTGGTCACCTCCGATCGACTGGCCACCATCGACGCCACCAAGGTGTGGGTGGCCGGCGTGGTCACCCATCGTCAGCGACCGGCCACCGCGCAGGGAACCACGTTCATGAACCTCGAGGACGAGACCGGCCTCATCAACATCGTGGTGTCGGTGGGTTGTTGGAAGCGCTTTCGTCCGGTGGCGCGCGGTGCGGCGGCCTTGTTGGTGCGGGGTCGATTGGAGCGCGTCGAGGGCGTGGTGAACATCGTGGCCGAGCACATGACACCGCTCGAGGTGGCCGTGGGAACGTCCAGTCGCAACTTCCGTTGACGGGATGACGACGGGGTGGTCAGCGTTGACGGCCGGCCAGCCACGCACCCCACAAGGTGATGGCCGAACCCACGATCGACAGCACCGCGACGGACTCGTCGAGGATCACGGCACCCAGGATCAACGACACCACCGGAATGAGATACGTGGTCACCGAGGCGCGGGTGCTGCCGAACCGGCCGGCGTTGGCGGCCATCACCACGTAGGCGAGAGCGGTGCCGAACACGCCGAGCGCGCCGATCATGAGGAACGGCTTCCATGCGAACTCCACCTCGTTCACGGACGGAAGGGCGAAGGGGATCACCAACACCAGCGCCACGAACTGCGCGTTCCACAGAACGGGAAGCGATCCGTATCGCTGTTGCAGTGGCGCGGCCAGATCGAGCGCGAAGCCGTAGCAGGCCAGAGCGATGAAGATCAGCCCGATGCCGGCCGCACTGGACGATCCCTCGCCGAGGGTGGGTAACGCGATGGCCACCACGCCCACGAAACCCACGCCCAGTCCGTACAACTGGGCCCGTGACGGTCGGCGCTTGTAGACGAAGGTGGCCACCGAGGCCACGAACAATGGAATGGCACCGTTCAACATGCCGGCCACGCTGGATGCCACGCGCTCCTCGGCGAAGGGGAACATCGTCAACGGCACCGCCATCCAGATGGCGGCCAACAGGATCAGCCGGGGCCACGCCTCGCGGGGCAGTCGCACGCGGGCCGCGGGCACCAACGCCAAGGTGGCGAAGCCGAAACCGAGACGCATGGGGGTGATCACCGCGGCGGGGAACGCTTTCAGGCCTTCGGCGATGAAGTAGAACGACGTGCCCCAGATGAGTCCGGGAATGGCCAATCGACCGAGTTCGGCCCGGGGGGCGGCGACGGTTTCCACGGCGGTCACTTGCTCGACGCCGGTGACGTGGTGGCGGCCATCACGCCGAGTGCGACGAACACGGTTCCGGCCACGTAGCGCTGGACGATGGGCAGGGTGCGACCGGTGAGCAGCTTGTTGCGCAGTGCGCTGGCGGTGAGGGCGTACATGCCGTCGGTGCAACAGCCGATGAGCACGAACACGGTGCCCAGGACGAGTGCCTGCGACCACGCGGCGCCCTTGTCGGCGTCGATGAACTGCGGAAGATACGAGACGAAGAAGAGCGCCACCTTGGGGTTCAGCGTGTTGACCACCACGCCCTGGGTGAAGGAACGCTTCAGCGTGACCGACGTGGAATCGCCCGACATCGTGGCCGGACGCATCAGGAGGGTGCGCACGCCGACGAACACCAGATAGCCCGCACCGAGCCATTTCACCGTGTTGAACGCGGTGGCCGACGTGGCCAAGACCGCCGACAATCCGGCGCTGGCCGCGACGACGTGCACCATGTTGCCCAGCTCGAGGCCGGCGACCGCGGCCAAACCGACCTCACGGCCGTCGCTGACGCTGCGGTTGAGGATGTAGATGACGGCCGGACCGGGGATGAGCAACAACGCGATGGACGCGACGCCGAACGTGATGATGGAACCGAGATCGGGCACGGGTTCGACTCTAGACCCCGACGTCGACCGGCTCCGCGGGTATTGCGCGGTCCAGGAGGTCGGCCAGACGACGGGCCAGGTCCGCCGGAGCGAAGACGGCGTCGGACGCGGCGATCTCGTCGCGGTGCCACCAACGAATCTCGAAGAGGTACTCGGCGTTGAGTTCGTCCCACGTCATGGCGGGAGCGGGTTCGAAACGTTCGGGGACCGTCACCAGATGGATGTGCTCGCGTTGACCGTCCCACAGACCGTTGACGAAGGCGATGCGATGCTCGCGGGTCCAGACGTGCGGACCGATCTCGACGTCGACCAGGCCCACCTCCTCGCGCAACTCGCGCGCGAGCGCGGCACGATGGTCCTCGCCATCGTCGAGACCGCCACCGGGAAGCGCCCAACGCGTGCCGGCGGGGAACTCGAACCTCACGAGCAACACGTGATGGTCGGGTGTGACCACCAGAGCGCGGGCCGCGGGCCGGATGCGCGG
>WLEG01000284.1 GCA_009704425.1 Actinomycetota bacterium
CGCGCGCACAACGACGCCAACGTGTTGTCCATCGGCGCCCGTGTGGTGGGCATCGGTCTCGCTGAGGAAATCGTCACAACGTTTCTTTCCACGGCCTTCGAGGGGGGTCGTCATGCCCGACGGGTGGCACAATTGACGGAACTCGAGAACGAGTTCTGACCAGCAAAGAGCCACCATGCCCTTCCCCTCCGACACCGACCCCGATCTCGAGATCGAGCGCCTCCTCGACGAGGAGTTCACGCGCCAGACCACGGGTCTGCAGTTGATCGCCAGCGAGAACTTCACCTCGCCCGCGGTGATGCACGCGGTCGGCAGCGTCCTCACCAACAAGTACAGCGAGGGTTACCCGGGCAAGCGCTACTACGGCGGCAACCAGGTGGTGGATTCCATCGAGGCCATCGCCATCGACCGCGTGAAGGCCCTGTTCGGCGCCGATCACGCCAACGTGCAACCGCACTCGGGTGCCAACGCGAACATGTGCGCGTACCAGGCGTTGCTGAACGCCGGCGACACGGTGTTGGGTCTCAGCCTGGATCACGGCGGTCACCTCACGCACGGGTCGCCCGTGAACGCCAGCGGCAAGCTGTACAACTTCATTCCCTACAAGGTCACGCCCGGCGACGAGCGCATCGACATGGACCAGGTGCGCGATCTCGCGTTGCAGCACCGTCCGCGCATGATCGTGGCCGGCACCACCAGCTATCCGCGCCGCATCGATCCCGCACCGTTCCGCGCCATCGCCGACGAGGTGGGTGCCTATTACATGTACGACGCGGCCCACCTGGCCGGTCTCATCGCCGGTGGCGCCTACCCGAACCCGGTGCCGCACGCCGACGTGGTCACCTTCACCACGCACAAGACCCTGCGCGGACCCCGCGGCGGTTGCATCCTGTCCACGGCCGAGCACGCCGCGGCCATCGACAAGGCCGTGTTCCCGGGTTGGCAGGGCGGACCGTTGGAGCACGTCATCGCCGGTAAGGCCGTGGCCTTCCGCGAGGCGGCCTCGGACGCCTTCAAGGCCTACGCCCATCAGGTGGTCGCCAACGCGTCGGCGCTGGCCAACGCCTTGGCCCGCAACGGTTTCCGCCTGGTCTCGGGTGGCACCGACTGCCATCTCATGGTGGTCGACCTGCGCCCCTTCGACGCCGAGCTCACCGGCAAGGAAGCCCAGGCGGTGCTCGACCTGGCCGGAATCACGCTGAACAAGAACACCATCCCCGACGATCCGCGCAGCCCCTTCGTCACCTCCGGCGTGCGCATCGGCACCCCCTCGGTGACCACGCAGGGCATGAAGGAACCGCAGATGGACACCATCGCCGACCTCATCGCCCGGGCCCTGCGCGACCGCGCCGACGAGGCCAAGGTGGCCGCGGTCAAGGCCGAGGTGGCCGAGCTCTGCGCCGCCTTCCCGGCCTATCCCTCCGTCTGACCTGATTCGAAAGCGCCCGGAATAGTCTCGGGGCGTGCCCGATACCGCCGGTTACATCTTCATCGGTGCTGTCGCCGCCATCGTCACCTTCATCGCCACGCCCGTCGTCACCCGCGTCGCGCACCGCGTGGGATGGGTGGTCCAGCCCGACGAGCGCCGGGTGCACAAGGTGCCCACTCCCGACGTCGGCGGCATCGCCATGTTCGTGGGGTTCGTGGTGGCGCTCGGTCTGGCCTGGCGCATGGGCCGTTTCGCCCCCGTGTTCGACAACAACTCCGAACCGCTCGGTGTGTTGTTGGCCGCGCTGGTGATCTTCGGAACCGGATTGGTGGACGACATCCGCGAGATCTCCAGTCCCGCCAAGGTCACCGGCACCGTCATCGCCGGACTGGTGCTCGTGTGGTTCGGCGCGACCATGTTCTATTTCCGCATCCCGTTCCTGGACGTGTTCGTGTTGTCCAACGACTGGGTGCCCATCATCACCATCCTGTGGTTGATGGGCATGAGCCAAGCGGTGAATCTCATCGACGGTTTGGACGGTTTGGCCGCGGGAATCGTGGCCATCGCCGCCGCCGCGTTCTTCTTGTACAGCCGCCGTCTCGACGACCTGGGCGTGTTGGTGCAGCCCAACGTGGGTCCGCTCATCGCCATCATCGCCTTGGGCGTGTGCGTGGGATTCCTGCCGCACAACTTCAATCCGGCCCGCATTTTCATGGGCGACAGCGGTGCGTTGTTCCTCGGTCTGTTGATGGCCGTGTCCACCAGCGTGGTGGGCGGTCGCGCCGACCCCGACAGCTCCACCTACACGCCGGGCCAGACCTACTTCTTCCTCGCGCCGTTGTTCATCCCGTTGTTCATCCTGGGCGTGCCGATTCTCGACACGCTGTTCGCCATCATCCGTCGCGCGGCCAAGCGTCAGGGCGTGGCCACGGCCGACAAGGGCCACCTGCACCACCGACTCATGAACCTCGGTCACGGCCAGCGGCGCAGCGTGTTGATCCTGTGGTTGTGGACCGCGATCCTGTCGGGCTTCGTGCTGTACCCCATCTTCACCAAGGCCCGCACGGCGCTCATCCCCATCGGCACCGCCGCCATCGCGCTCAGCCTGTACACCGTCCTTCACCCCGAGGTGCGACGCCAGCGCAAGGACGCCCGCAACGAGGGGTCCGAGGTGACCGACGACCCTTCGGGCGAGGCCACCACTGAATTGCCCCGACCCCCGTCGGCCGGGTAGATTGTGCAAACTTTCACGAGCGATCAAGCGCCCCCGGCGCCGGTTGCCTCCTGAGTCCTTCCCGCCGATGACCGACACCTCTGCCGCCGCACCCAAAACGCGCCGTACGACCGCGTTTGCCCAGCGTATGACCAATGTTTTGGTCCGCCCCAACAGCTCGGCCAGCGTCGACCAGGGCCTGGGGCAGGGCATGGAAATGGCCATCACGGTGGCGGTTTTCCTCGGTCTCGGCTGGCTCCTGGACTTGGCGTTCGGAACCCAGCCGGCCTTCATGATCGGCCTGGTGGTGTTCTCGGTGGTGGGCCAGTCCGTGAAGATGTGGTTCGCCTACGACGCCCGCATGAAGACCCTCGAGGCCGAGCGCCGCCAGGCGGCCGTGGCCCACCAGCGGACGGCCCCAGAATTCAGCCCGGAATCCAGCCCGGAATCCTCCTCGAACCCGGGACCGGATCAGTGACCATGACCGACAGCCCGACCCCCATGACCACGCGTCTCGACGGCGAGGCCCCCGAGATTCAGGTGTCCTTCGACATCGTGAAGCGC
>WLEG01000285.1 GCA_009704425.1 Actinomycetota bacterium
GCGAACCGCCCAGACCGCGCACCGCGAGGTAACCCACGTAGGTGACGAACAGGAACGCGGTGGTGGTGAGACGGGCGTCCCAGGTCCAGAACGTTCCCCAGGTGATGCGGCCCCACAGGCTGCCCGTCACCAACGAGATACCCATGAACAGCACGCCGACCTCGGCCGAGGCGCCGGCGATGCGGTCCCAGGTGAGCGAGCGCGTGCGCTTCCAGAGATACGCCGCCGACGAGACGCCCGTGACGATGAACGCGAGATAGGCCAGCCAGGCCCCCGGCACATGGGCGTACATGATGCGCACCGACTCGCCCTGGGTCACGTCGGGCGGCGACACGAACAATCCCAGAATCACCAAGAGCGCGATGCCGAGCAACGTGACCACGCCCAGTCCGCGGGTGAACGGGGTGCCGGTGACGTTGCGTTCGCGCGTCGCGGTCATGTCTCGTCCTCCCACTCGTCTCGAACGACACCCGCGGGTGTCGAAATCATCTTGCTTCGGTCATTCGTCCAGCAGTGAGCCGAACGCGATCGCACCCGTCACACTGAACAGCACGGCGAACACCACCAGCAAACCCAGCCAGGGCCAGCCTTCACCGACGGCGATTCCGTTCGTGCCGAAGGCCGATTCGGTGGCCCGGGTCGCCCCGATCAGCACGGGTGCCACCACCGGAAGAACGAGGAGCGGAAGCAACGTTTCGCGACCCTTGGCCCCGGCGGAGAGACCTCCGTACAGGGTACCCACCGCCGCCAGACCGCAGGTGGCGGCCACCGCCGTGGTGACCAACAGCACTCCCCCCTGCCACGAGATGTCGGCCCGATACAGAACGACCGCCGCCAACACGAGCACGGCCACCAGGGCCAGCAACTGGATCATCAACGCCAGGGCCTTGCCCAGGAAGATGCCCGCGCTGGGGGCCCCCGTGGTGCGCAGTTGATCGAGCGCTCCGTCGGCGCTCTCGACGGCGAACGAACGGGCGATCACGAACAGCGTGCTGAACAAGGTGGCCAGCCACACCAGACCCGGCGCCACGCGTTCGAGGACGGCGTCGCTGTCGAGGGCGAAGGCGAACATCACCATCACGATCAGCGCGAACGGCAGAACCTGATTGGTGAGCACCCGACCCCGGCGTTCGATCCGCAGGTCCTTGACCGCGATCAGGCGCGCGGTGGCCCGCACCGAAGCGAAGGCTCGTCGCGTGTCGCTCACGACGCCGCTCCGGGCTCGCGAACCTGACCGGCCACCACTTCCACCTGTCGCGTCGCCAGCGTGCCGGCGCGCTCCAGTTCGTGACTGGCCACCATGATGGTGGCACCGGCACGAGCGGCCAGACGCAGAACGTCGTCCAGTTCGTCGCGACCCGTGGCGTCGAGTCCGGCGTGGGGCTCGTCGAGAAGCCACAACTCGGCGCGACGGGCCACCAGTGACGCCAACGCGGTTCGTCGACGCTGACCCGCCGAGAGACGCGACACCTGCACGTCGGCGAGACGACCATCGAGACCCATGCGTTTCACGGCCGCGGCGATCTCGGAGTCCGAGGCCCCCACCGTGCGTCCCCAGAAGGCCACGTTCTCGGTCACGGTGAGATCGGCGTACAAACCGTTCGCGTGGCCGAGCAGACCGACGCGATGACGCACCGCCCAGCGTTCGGTGGACAGATCCAGTCCGAGCACCCGACCGCTGCCCCGTTCGAGTTCGATCAAACCGGCACACAAACGTAACAAGGTCGTCTTGCCGGCACCGTTCGGACCCCGCAACAGAACGATCTCTCCCCGCCGCACCGTGAGGCTGGCTCCGGCCAGCACCGGGAACGCGCCGAGCACCGCGACGGCGTCGTTCAGTTCCACGGGAAGATCGTGCGCCATGCCCCCTCGACGCTACCTTGCCCGCCGGTTGCGACGATGTGGTCGCCGATAGCGTCGGACACGTGGCCGACGACGATTTCGGGAAGAACTTCGAGCCTCCCGACGAGTACGACCCGTTCGGCATCTCCAAGCCCATCCCCCGCGTGGAGGTGACCGGCCCGGTCGAACCGCTCCTGGATCCGGCGAACCATCCCGTCGACGCGCCCACGGAGCCACCGGTGAAGATCCCCTACTGGGATCGGCCCAAGCAGCCGCGCGATTGGTACTGGTTCCTCGGTCGTCTCGGAAGCAGCCTCATCATTCTCGGACTGCTGATGTTCATGTTCGTCGGCTACCAACTGTGGGGAACGGGCATCGAGGAAGCGCAGTCGCAGAATCGTCTGGAGGACTCCTTCGCCGAACTCGTCGCTCGCGTCGACGATTCACCCGATCCCACCGTCGACACCACGAATCCGCAATCGCCGACCACCACCGTCGACCCCACCACCGACGATTCCGGGCCCACCGAGACGCGCGAACCGATCGCCATCGTCGAGGGCGACCCCGTCGCCATCATCGAACTGCCCACCATCGGCGTGAAGAAGTTCGTGGTGGCCGGCGTGCAGACCGCCGACCTGAAGAAGGGTCCGGGCCACTATCCCGACACGCCGTTCCCCGGCGAACTGGGCAACGCGGCCATCGCCGGTCACCGCACCACCTACGGCGAACCCTTCCGTCAACTCGACGAACTCGAATTGGGTGACGAGATCAAGGTCACCGATCTGTTCGGACGCGAGTTCGTGTATCGGGTCACCGGAACGCAGATCGTCGGACCGTCGGATTCGTGGGTGGTGGCCACCACCGATCCCACCATCGCCACGCTCACGCTCACCACGTGCCACCCCGAGTTCTCGGCCAAACAACGCCTCATCGTGTCGGCCGAACTGGACACCACCGTCAGCGCGCCGGTCGATCTGCCCGCGGCCGCGTATCCGTCGAAGAACGCATCCGCCCCGACCACCACCATTCCCGAGCCCACGTCCACCGTGTCCTCGGCGTCCTCCACCACCGTCGCCGACACCGCCACCACGGTCGCGCCCACCACCACCGTTCCCGTCGTCATCGACGACGAGGTGGAAGCCGACGTGTTCGAGAGCGGTTGGTTCTCCGATGGTGCCGCCTGGCCCCACGTGCTGACCTGGATCGCGCTCGAGATTCTGGTCGTGTGGGGCGCGTGGCAGGTGGCCAAGCGTTTCCGCAATCGCCTCATCGGGGCCGCCGTCGGCTTCGTGCCGTTCTTCGTCGTTCTGTACTTCGTCTTCCAGAACGTGAACCGGTTGCTGCCTCC
>WLEG01000286.1 GCA_009704425.1 Actinomycetota bacterium
CGCCGGCCGAACCCGGGTACGGCTCGGTACGCGTCGCCCCGTCGTTGGGGGACCTGGAGTGGGCCCGCGCCACCGTTCCCTCACCGCACGGCTGGATCACCGTCGAAGCCCATGCCGATGGACGGGTCCTGATCGACAGTCCGGTGCCGGTGGTGGGCGCCTGAACACCCTCGGGTGTCAGGTGATACCCTGACCACATGATCGCAGCACTGGGTTCAACCGAAATCATCGCCATTTGCGCTGTGGTCGTCGTTTTGTTCGGCGGAACGAAGATCCCGAAGTTGGCTCGCAACCTGGGTCAGGCCCAGAAGGAGTTCAAGAAGGGTCTCACCGAAGGCGGCAAGGACGACGACTCCGCGAAGGAGTGATCGCTAGTTCGTGGCGATCGACAATGTGAGGCGACGGCGCTTGCTGATGCGTCGTCGTTCGCGCTCGCTGCATCCGCCCCACACGCCGTGGTCGATGTGGTTGGCGAGTGCGTACTCGAGGCACTGAGCGGTGACGGAACAGGTGGCGCAGATCTTTCGCGCCCGGTCGACTCCCACGCCGTCGCTGGGGAAGAACGTGTTGGGGGGATACGCCCGGCACGCGCCTTGGGCCATCCACGAATCAATGGTCTCGTCGTTCATGATGTTGTCTCCTTGTGCGAAGTTGGTTTCCGCCCGCTTCGCCCGCTGAGAAGCTGTCCGTGGGGTTCCGGTGATCGGTCAGTGTTCTGACGTTCCCACCGGTCCTGCGGTTCCAGCCACCCCCAGTCAAGCACGGGTGTCCGACCACCTCCAGTCGTGTCGGTGTGGATTCGGTCCGTTCTCACGGATCGGACACGCTCTCGACGCCGGTAGGGTTGGGCTGACCAGCGGTTATGTCCCGGTTTTGCCGTCGTCGGACGGAACGTGAGAATCCGGAAATATCCTCTGACCAGCACCTCGACCAGAATCACGGAGCCGCCATGTCGGATACCTACACCAGCACCGAACCCGCCCGGGCCCATGTCCGGATCGTCTTTCTCGGACCGGTGGCCCCGCATTGGGACGTCGTCGGCGATTTCGGCGACCGCACCGTGGTCGAGGAATTCCGCACCCGTGCGCTGGCCCGTCTGGTGTTGTTGCCCTACACCGACCCTCAGTTCAAGCGAAACCGCGAGCGCATCATGCGCGACGGCGAGCGCGAGAACATCTCGGTCGAATGGGATCTGGGCTTCGACGAATCGCTCATCGAGAACGCCTCCAGCGGTCGCTGATCGCGTTCGCCGTCGAGCGGGTCGATCGACACGGGTGAATTCTCGGTGAACCGCCCCGACGACCCCGACTCCGCCGTGTCTACTGTTCGCATCGTGAGCGATCCGACCCCCAGTGGCCTGCCCCGCAACATCATCAACCGCGAGCTGAGTTGGCTCGATTTCAACGAGCGCGTCCTGCGCATGGCCACCGAGCCCGGTATCCCGTTGCTGGAACGGGTCAAGTTCTGCTCCATCTTCTCGTCCAATCTCGACGAGTTCTTCCAGGTGCGCGTGGCGGCCATGACCGATCAAGAGGCCGCCGGCATCACCGCGCTGTTGCCCGACGGCATCTCTCCGGCTCGCCAGTTGAAGATGGCGCTCGAGCGTGTGCGGGAGTTGTGCGCCCGTCAACAGCGTCTGGCGCTCGACGTCCTCTTGCCCCAGTTGGCCCGCGAGGGTATCCAGGTGTGCCGCTGGACGGATCTGTCGGCCGAGGAGCGCGCCACCTGCGAGCGCTTTTACCAGGACCGGGTGTTCCCGGTTCTCACGCCGCTCGCGGTCGATCCGGCGCACCCGTTCCCGTACGTGTCCAATCTGTCGTTCAGCATCGCCGCCATGATCCGTGACGAGATGACCGGCGAGGAACGTTTCGCGCGGGTGAAGGTGCCCACGCTCTTCCCGCGCCTCTACGAGATCCCCGGCACCACCCGCTTCATCCCGGTGGAGGACATCATCGTCGCCCAGTTGGGCACGCTGTTCCCGGGCATGACCGTCGGTCCTGCCACCACGTTCCGCATCACCCGCAACGCCGACCTCACCCTGGAGGACGAGGAAGCCGACGACCTGTTGCAGGCCGTCGAGATGGAACTACGACGGCGCCGATTCGGACGCGCGGTGAGATTGGAAATCGATCGTTCCACCGACGCCGAGATGCGTCGGTTGCTGATCGAGGAGCACGATCTCTCCGAGCGCGACGTCATCGACGTCGACGGGCTCATCGACCTGACCTGCCTGATGCAGATTCATTCCATCGACCGGCCGGAACTGAAGGACGACCCGTGGCAACCGGTCACCGCGGGACGACTGGCCGCCGCCGAGGAGGCCGACCGTTCGATCTTCGCGGTGGTGCGCGAGCGCGCGTTGCTGGTGCACCACCCCTACGAGAGTTTCGCCAGTTCGGTGGAGGAGTTTCTCTCCCAGTCCGCCGACGACCCGCGCGTGCAGAGCATCAAGATGACGTTGTATCGCACCAGCGGTGACAGTCCGATCGCCCGACACCTCATTCGCGCGGCCGAACGCGGTGTGCAGGTGGCGGTGTTGGTGGAACTGAAGGCCCGCTTCGACGAGGCCACCAACGTCACCTGGGCCAAGGCCTTCGAACGGGCCGGTGTCCACGTCGTCTACGGCGTGGTGGGGTTGAAGACCCACGCCAAGTGCGTGTTGGTCGTTCGCGAGGATGCCGATGGACTGCGTCGATACGTGCACCTCGGTACCGGCAACTACAACTCGCGCACCGCTCGCCTGTACGAGGATCTCGGATACATCACCTGTGAACCCGAGATCACCGCCGATGCCGCGCAGCTGTTCAATCACCTCACGGGCTACAGCCGCAACGTCGAGTACCAGCGGTTGTTGGTGGCCCCGGATCATCTGCGTCGCCGCTTGATCGAGTTGATCGACCGGGAGGCCTCGTTCGGGGTCGATGGCCACATCACCGTCAAGGTGAACTCGTTGGCGGATTCGGAGATGATCGAGCACCTGTACGCCGCATCCTCCGCCGGTGCCCGCGTGGACCTGGTCGTGCGCGGCATCTGCTGTCTACGCGCGGGCGTGCCCGGACTCAGCGAGAACATCCGGGTGCGCTCGGTGTTGGGTCGCTATCTCGAGCATTCGCGCATCTTCCGATTCGCGAACGGCCAGAGCGCGGGTCAGGCGCTGCACCTGATGGGTTCGGCCGACCTGA
>WLEG01000287.1 GCA_009704425.1 Actinomycetota bacterium
CGTCTCGGCGATGTCGACCAGCGCCGCCAGACGCCACAGCTCCTCGCCGTTCTGTTGGGCCATCATCTTGGCGCGCAAAAGATCGTCGACGGCGCGCTCGCTGTCACCGATGGTTCGCCGTGCCAAGCCGAGGTAACGCACGGCCGGACCGCGCATCAAGGTGCCGAGACCGTCCACCACGTTCAGATCCGCGAAGGGTTCGAGCGCCGCGACGGCCCGTCGGGCGAACTCGACGTGGCCCAGGATCGCGGCCACCTCGATGAGGGTGGTGATCGTCAGCATCCACGAGGACTCACGGTCGACGTCGTCGAACACGTCGAAGGAGTCCTCCAGATGATCCGCCGCACGCGGGTGATCGCCCGCCGAGACGCACGCCAGAGCAGCCAGCGCCCGACTGGGTCCGTGGGCGGTGAGGGCGGGGTCGATGGAGAACACCCACAGTTGGTCGTGGGGGAACGTGCGCTCGATCGCGGCGGCACATTGTTGGGCGGCCAGCGCGGGCACGCGCCCCGGTTCACCGGCCTGCTCTCCACAGGCGAGGGCCTTCGCCGACAAGTCCCACGCCTCGTCGATGTCGCCCCTACTCAGCGCGTGGGCGGCCCAGCGAAGGTTGATTCGCCATTGGCCCCACGCGTCTCCGTAACGCTTCGCGGCCTCTCCGGCGACGATCAACTCCGATGTGGCCAGTTGATTCGAGCCACTCTCGTACAGGTCGATGGAACGGAGCAATCGACTCTCGATGGCGGCCGTGGGGTGGCTGAGGCCGATCGCCCGCTCGGAGATTCGAAGACGTTGGGAATTGAACGATGGCGATCTGTGCACCTCGCGACACGAGTTGAGCACCAGAACCTGAGTGCTCGGTGACATGTCGTGGTCGGCGAGGAGATCGAGCGCCTGATTCGCGAGCGAACGTGCGGCCGACGCATTGGTGGACCATGCCCATGCGGAACGTGAACTGGTTTCGGAAATCTCGATGCCCGCCGTTCGGAACGCGCCACCCAGCGGACGAAGCGCGTCCGTGACCGCCGTCGGCGTCGACAACACGACTTGTGACGATCGGGCCAGCAATCGGGTGCGAAGTTCGGCTGGCACGTCGCGCATGCTCAAGCTGTCGAGTAGCTGGGTGTAGGTGAGAGTGTCGGGGATGAACTCGGCGAGAGTGGCCATCAAGAGCAGGGCATGGGCCTGTTCCACGTGCAGACCGGCCTCGTGGGCGGCCGCGGCGGCGATCTGCGCCATGCGCCATCCCTCTTCACGCCGACCCTCGCTCAGGTGCTGACGAGCCAGAACGAGCGCGGCGCGCACCCATTCGGGTGAGCCTTCATCGGTGTTCTCCAATACGAACTCGGCGGTCCGACCCGGGACACTGAGGAATTCACTCGACCAACCATCGCCGATCGCCGCGATGGCCAAACGACAAGCCACATCGGGGGACTCCTCGAGGAATCGCGCGTCACACAGATCGAACGCCTCGGCGTAGCGAGCCCCGCGTTCCAGGAATCGGATCACCGACGATCGAAGGGTGGAGTCCCGGCCCTCGGGGAACTCGGCGACACAGTTCGCGTACAGCGGGTGGACGAACTCCACGGTTCGGGAGTGGCTTCGATTGATCAACACCGCGGACTCGGCCGTGGCCACGATGTCACGCGTTTCCTTCGGTGACAGACCGATGTGTTCGGTGACCGTGATGAGGTCGTCGACGGTCCCGACTCCGCCCAAGAGCGACAGGCAGACCAGCACCCGCACGTCCATGGGGATCGTCCGGATCCGTTCCTCGATGACGCGGTTCACCTCCGGCGGGGCGAACCGGGGGATCGGTGTGGCCGACCGTTTCGACAATCGCAGGTACTCGAGAGTGAAGAGAGGATTTCCTCCCGCGAGTCGATTGATCTCGCGCACGTGGGCGTCGTCCAACGGAACGTCGCCCACGGTTCGGGCCAGGTCGATCGAGTCCGCTTCGTCCAGTCCATCCAAGTGCACACACGTGCAGGATCGGCTGATGGAGCGAAGGGACTGTGAAACCGGGTGTTCGGTGGCCGTGGCTCCGGTGCGCATGGCGCAGACGAAGACGATGCCGAGGTCGAGCATGTGTTCGATGGACTTGGAAACGATCCCCAGAGAGGACTCGTCCAGCCACTGAAGGTCGTCGATGATGAAGAGCGCCGGACGGCGCGAGAGCTGTGCGAGGTAATCGTTGAAATCGGCGAAGAGCGATCGGGGATCGGACTCGCCGATGGGTGAGCGGAGTGTCGGGGAATCCGATTGGCGGGGCAACTGGGAGAGGCTGGCGTACGGTTCGAAGGAGTCGCTGACGTGGCCGACGATCTGAACCACCGACACGTCCGCCGCTCGGGCGTCGTTGGCCAGACCACGAAGAAGGTGGGACTTGCCCATACCGGGTTCACCCTCGATGAGGATCGCCGAACCTCGCCGGTTGGTCGCGCCATCGAGCGCCTCGCGCAGAAAATCACGCTCGGCGTGCCGCCCGACGGTTATCGCGGGGCGTCCGTACATGGGCATGTAGTCATGCTAGGGGTGACACATCTTTGTCGCCAGAGGCCCGAAAGCTCGGGCGCCTCACTGAACTTCGGTCAAACCGAGATGAGGCGGCGGCGGATGACGGCCACGAACCCGCCACCCACCAGCAGCCACAACGCGACCACCAACGGCTTCGAAACATCCGAGCCCGTCGCCGGCAGGGCTCCCGCGGACACCTTCAGTCCCAAGGAGGACTGCACGGTCGGACTGGCCACCACCAATGTGTGGTTACCCAGCGCGATGTTGGACGGCAACGACACCTGGCCGTTGATGGTGCCGTTGGCTGCCACGGTGAAGGTGCCAAGAAGAGTGGGGGTCGACATGACGACGAACTCCACTCCCTCGCCGGGCGTGAGACCCGAGGCCAAGATACCCATTTGACCTCTACCGATCACCTCGATGACCGCACCCGGCAACACGTCGGTCACCGAGCCGTCCTGGTTCAACCCCGCGAACAATGCCGACATGTTGCCAACCTCCACCAACACCGTGTTCTCGATGGGTACCGGCACCGTCAACAAGCCCGTGAGGTTCGCTCCCGTCGGCGTGTCCACCACGGTCAAACCGCTGTTTCCTCCCGCCGACTGGTTCAACTGACTCAGCAGATTGTCAGCGGCTGTCTGCAACGATTGCACCTGGGC
>WLEG01000288.1 GCA_009704425.1 Actinomycetota bacterium
ACCGGTCGTCTGTCGAGTGATCGTCCGAACCTGCACAACATCCCGGTGCGGACCGACGAGGGTCGCGTGTTCCGCACGGCTTTCGTTCCCCGACCCGGAGCGCGGCTGTTGGTCGCCGACTACAACCAGATCGAACTCCGCTGCATCGCGCATCTCGCCGACGACCCCGGATTGATCTCCGCGTTCCGGGAGGGTCGCGACGTCCACAACGCGACCGCGGCACGCGTATTCGGTGTCGACGTGGACGCGGTCAGTCACGAGCAACGCTCGCGGGCCAAGATGGTCTCGTACGGCCTCGCGTACGGCATGGAGGCCTACGGACTCGGTCAGCGACTCGGAATCGCCACCGGCGAGGCGGCCGAGATCCTCGACGCCTATTTCGCCGCGTTCCCCAACGTGCACGAGTACATGGAACGAACCGTGGCCGAGGCCAAGACCCGCGGCTACACGTTGACGATGTTCGGTCGACGTCGGCGTATCCCCGAGTTGGAGAGTTCGAACTTCCGGATCCGTCAGATGGGCGAACGTCAGGCCATGAACGCCGGCATCCAGGGCCTGGCCGCCGACATCTTCAAGATCGCGCTCATCGGGATCGACCGCGCCCTGGAGACCGAGAACCTGCAATCGCGTCTGGTGCTTCAGGTCCACGACGAGGTGATCGTCGAGGCCTCCGAGTCCGAGGTCGAGCGGGTGGAGTCGTTGGTTCTCGGCATCATGCAGAGCGCCGTCGAACTTAAGGTTCCTCTCGCGGTGAACTCGGCGTGGGGTCTCTCGTGGGCGGACGCCAAGGGTTGAGCGACGAGCCCGTGACCGATCCGGCCGATGATCATTGGTTCGAGGCCCTGGCGCGCCACATGGGCGGTGCCTATCTGCGCTATTCCTTCACCAAGGGCACCACACAGGAGATCGATCATCTGATGTCGGCGCTCGACCTGCGTCCGGGTATGCGGGTCCTCGACGTCGGATGTGGTCCCGGTCGTCATTCGCGCGAGCTGGCACGTCGGGGTGTTCTGGCCCACGGAATCGACGTGAGCGCGGAGTTCGTCGACCTGGCCCGGACCGGAGCGCCCGAAGGCGCCTCGTTCGAGCGCGGGGACGCCCGCGAGTTGGGCGATGCCACCCATCTTCACGGTGCCTTCGACGCCGTGATCTGTCTGTGTCAGGGGGCCTTCGGGTTGAACCTCGACGACCGACAGGACCGACAGGTGATGGCGGGGATCGCGGCCTGCCTGCGACCGGAGGGTCGGTTGGCCCTCAGTGCGTTCAACGCGTTCTTCGTCGTGAAGCACCACGTCGACGCCACCTTCGACCCGGCCACCGGGGTGTCGGTGGAGGAGACCGTCGTCCGCAATGCGGCTGGTGAGGGCAAGGACGTTCTGCTGTGGACCGGGTGCTACACCCCGCGCGAGTTGCGCCTGCTCCTGGATGCGGAGGGTCTGAAGGTGGAAAGAGTCTCCTCGGTGGAGCCGGGAGCGTATGGCGACGCCCCGCCCAGCGTG
The DNA here is from genome assembly GCA_009704425.1 of Actinomycetota bacterium. Lineage (GTDB taxonomy): Bacteria > Actinomycetota > Acidimicrobiia > Acidimicrobiales > Ilumatobacteraceae > Casp-actino8. Next base: position 1,500 of record WLEG01000288.1, read on the forward strand.
GACAGCCCCGAGTTCCTGGTGATCGCCCGCCGGACGTGAAGCCGCCCGGATCGCGGGGCGGATGGGTCGCGACCGGGGGATTCCCCACCGGACGCTGGTAACTTTCAGGGGCTCGTCGGGTGCGTCCCACGGGCTGTCCCTGTCCCTCTAGTTACATTTCCGAAAGCGATCAGTCCCTTGTCCGACACCATGACCCCCGCCTCGTCCGAATTCGCTCCCATGGGAACGGTCGACGCAGACGGCAACTACACCCCCCGCAAGATCACCGAGAACGACCTGGCGGGAACCTTCGCCGACGCCATCGAAGGCACGATGACCAAGCTCGCCGACGGCGAAGTGGTTCGTGGAACCGTGGTCAAGATCGACAAGGACGAGGTTCTCGTCGACATCGGCTACAAGAGCGAGGGTGTGATCCCCGGTCGTGAGTTGAGCATCCGTAACGACGTCGACCCCGGCGAGATCGTGAAGTTGGGTGAAGAGGTCGAGGCTCTCGTTCTCACCATGGAGGACAAGGAAGGCCGCCTGATCCTCTCGAAGAAGCGCGCGCAGTACGAGCGTGCGTGGGGCACCATCGAGAAGAAGAAGGAAGCCGAGGAGATGGTCGAGGGTCTGGTCATCGAGGTGGTCAAGGGTGGCCTCATCGTCGACATCGGACTGCGCGGATTCCTCCCGGCATCGTTGGTCGAACTGCGTCGCGTTCGCGATCTCCAGCCGTACGTGGGCAAGGTCCTGCAGGCCAAGATCATCGAGCTCGACAAGAACCGCAACAACGTCGTGTTGTCGCGCCGTGCGTACCTGGAAGAGACCCAGAAGGAGGCCCGCGACGGCTTCCTCACCAACCTCAAGGTCGGCGACGTCCGCGACGGTGTGGTGTCCAGCGTGGTGGCCTTCGGTGCGTTCGTCGACCTCGGTGGTATGGACGGACTCATCCACGTCAGCGAGTTGTCGTGGAACCACGTCGACCATCCGGGCTCGGAGGTCAAGATCGGTGACCCCGTCACCGTGAAGGTGCTCGACATCGACTACGAGCGTGAGCGCATCAGCCTGTCGCGCAAGCAGACCCAGAAGGACCCGTGGGAGGTCTTCGCCTCCGGTCACGAGGTGGGCCAGTTGGTTTACGGTCGCGTCACCAAGCTGGTTCCCTTCGGTGGATTCGTCCAGGTGGGCGAGGGCATCGAGGGTCTGGTGCACATCAGCGAGATGAGCACCCAGCACGTCGAGGCCCCCGAGCAGGTCGTGGCACCCGGTGAGGAACTGTGGGTCAAGATCATCGATCTGGATCTCGCGCGTCGTCGCATCAGCCTCTCGATCAAGCAGGCCGCCGAAGGCGGCGAGTTGGCCGAGGAGTATCGCAAGCACTTCGAAGTGGACGAGCACGGCAACTGGACCGCCGGCGCCGATGACGCTTCGCGTGAAGCGACGTGGGCCGAGTACTACGGCGAGGGTGGCGAGGGTGCCCCCGAAGCCGAGGTCGCTCCCGAAGCCTGATCACGGTTTCGAACGCGTCGTCGTTCGTTGCATCAATCCCGGTCGTCGATCCGAACGACGCCCATGCGAATGGCCTTCACCACCGCTTCGGTGCGATCGCGGGCGTCCAACTTCGCGTAGATGGCCGCGAGGTGGTTCTTCACCGTCTTCTGGCTGATGAAGAGTCGTTGGGCCACCTCCGGCGT
>WLEG01000289.1 GCA_009704425.1 Actinomycetota bacterium
GACAGGTGTCGAAGATGACGCGACCGTTCTCGCGGATGTAGTGACGAGGCTCCTCGAACGCCGGCATGGCGCCGGTCCAGGTGGCGTCGATGGTGATGCCCCACTCGTTGTCGACGCAACGAACGCGCAACTTCTTCAACGGTTCGATGACCTCGATGCTGATGGGCCCGACACCGGGGTTCATGCGGTCGGCCGCGTCGAGAGCACCGGACGCGCGCACCACGCGGTGCTGCCCCTCGTGGAACACCAACAGATATGCGTCGATGACTCCGAGGTTCGGGTACACACCGAGACCGCACACGAACATCACCGTGCCGTCGTGATTGAAGCCGTTGAAGTAGTAACGGTCGTAGAAGTTGCGATCACTGGTGGCCGCGTGGCGCATGGGCTCGCTGGTCTGGTGGATCGGGAAATCGTCGAGATTGGTGAGCATGTTCTTCCTCCCTGTTGCTTCGAGAATGTCGGTGCGTTCGAACGAACGGTCAGATGGTGGTCACGAGCGGCGCGACGTCGGACGCGAAGGCACGGATCTGATCGCACAACTCGTCGCAGCTGCGGGCCTTGAAGCGCACCTGCAATTGGTTCACGCCGTCGGCGGTACCGGCCAGGATTCGTTCGGCGATGGATTGCGCGCTCCCGCTGAGTGTGGCCTCGCCGACGTCGAACGACGGCGTGCCCACGTACAGGAACGGCGTGATGTGTCCGATCATCATGTTCGGCACGGTGCGACCGACGCGCGACATCTCGTCGCGCAACAGACCCACCATCTCGGCGTTCGACGGTCCTTGGGGCAACCAGCCGTCGGCCAGACGCGCGGCTCGCTTGATGGCGGCCGGGCTGGAACCGGCCACCCAGATGGGCGGACGCGGCGACTGCGCGGGCAACGGCCGGGCACCGAAGCCTTCGACGAATTCGTTCTCGAGAGCGGCGGCCAACTGCGGGATGCCACTGTCGAGCGCCTTGCCTCGCGCGTGAAAGTCGACCCCCAACAGTTCGAACTCGGCCTGCACGTGACCGGCACCGATGCCGATGAGCGCTCGACCTTCGCTGAGATGGTCGAGCGTGGCGAACTGCTTGGCAGCCACACGCGGATGGCGGTACGGCAACACGTACACGTGCGTGAGCAGGCCCACGTCGGTGGTGAAGCCGGCGATCCAGCCGAGGGTGGCGATGGGATCGGCCCAATGGGTGCCCATGCCACCAACCGCGGACTCCGGGAGGCTGACGTGATCGCACACGCCGACGTAGGCATATCCACTTTCGTCGCACGCGCGCGCGAGACGGGCCAACTCGTTCGGACCGGCCGTCTTCTCCCAGTCGGCGACGAAGTAGGCACTCTGTGCCTGAATGGGCAACTGCATGCCGTAGATGCGTTTACCCGCCGGAACCGTGATCATCCCCCGTGACATGGGTCCACACTAGATGGCGACGATCGAAGCGCACCGGTCCGGAATGCCCCGCTGGGAATGGACCGACCGAATGTCACAATGCACTACGGTGCGGCTGTGCCTCGCTCGGAGAAGATCGGCTACGCCGTCGCGGTCGTGATCCTTGTGGTGGGTGGCGCCTTCGTGAAGACCGCCATCTTGAACTGGATCTCGGGTCCGGCCATCGTGGTGGCCAGCGTCGTGGCGAGCACCCGACTCTTCGGTCGATACGACCGTGAGCCGGTCGCGGGCGAAGGGTCCGACGCGTGAGTTGGGCCGCCCACGAACTGGAGAGCTACTTCCTTCAGGAGCACCTGAAGCATCGCCTGAAGACCAAGGTCAGCTACCTGGCGATCCTGCTCGGGTGTCTGCTGCCCGACCTGTTCACCAAGTTGCCCGTGTACGGACTGCAGATCGGGGACATGACGCTGATCAAGGCGGCCGAACCGTGGAAGTACCACCGAGGTTGGCCCGGCGTGGGGGCCACCCACTCGCTGTTGTTCATCGTGTTGTTCGCCCTGCTGATCCTGGCGTGGAAGAAGAACCGCGCGTGGGCCTTCGGTTTGTTGCTCGGTGGTTGGGCCCACGTGCTGACCGACTGCTTCGACTCGGTGGGCACCATGCTGTTCTTCCCGTTCACCACGCAGCACTACTCCACCGGTATGTGGGCCTACGCCGCGCAGGCCGGTCGCTACGGGGACGCCTCGGCGTACTTCAGCAGCTTCGGCGGTGTGTGGGACTTCCTGTGGTTGTGCTTGGCACTGGGCGGGCCCAAGGTGTTCACCCGCAAGTTCTTCCGCGAGGAGATCGTGCCCAACGACTCCGCATGGGCGTGGTTGCAGAATCGTTTCCGCATGAGCGAGACCACCATGCTGGCGTTGTACCGCGCCTACTTCGTGTACGGCGGCTGTCGCATCTTCGGATGGTTCATCTGGGCGCGACTGATCAACCCCGAACGCGGAACGCAGACTCTGGATTGGTCGTGGGGCGGACCCGACTGGGTGGACAAGGCTCCGGACTTCCAGACGGCCGACACGTGGGCCGGATTCATTGGGCAGACGGCGATCGGAATCGCGGGTGTCAGCGTGTCGATGTGGCTGATATGGCGACTGGTCGGTCGTCGCCTGTGGGCCCGCGCCCACTGACCCCATCCTCTTGGGATCGCTCAGCGGTCGTTTCCGGGCTCTCATCTCCCCAAGCGGAGTCACCTCGTCGACGGCGATTCACGAACCAATAGCGGCCGGCGATCGCCGCGGCCGGGACCGCCTGAAGTCCGGTGAAGCACACGGTGCACATGCCTGAACAGTACGACACGTGGTGCCGAAGAAAGAGACCCTCTGGCACTCCCAACGGGATTCGAACCCGTGCCGCCACCTTGAGAGGGTGGTGTCCTAGGCCACTAGACGATGGGAGCCTGTAGCGGACGTAACGCTACCTGCGTATTCGCGAGTGACCAACCGGCCCTCAGCCGTTGGTGGACTCCCCCGAACCCTGCATACGGCGCTTCCGGAAGGCGATGGCCCCACCGATGGCCGCGGCCGCGACCACACCGGCACCGATGACCACGCCCGCTCCCGCACCACCGCCGTCGGACTCTTCGTCCGGGGCATCGCTCGGCGCCACCTTGGCCAACGTTGTGGTGGGTGCCGCCACAACCACCGGGGCTTCGGTAGTGACGACCTCGGGCACGATCGCTCCGCGGAACGGTCCCGTGATCTCGTACGTGATGCCGGC
>WLEG01000029.1 GCA_009704425.1 Actinomycetota bacterium
CGAGCCGTGCGTTGCGTGATGTGGTGAACCATGAACTCGAGCGGAAGCTTCTCGCCGCGACGACGGTCCTTGCACCACAGGGCCAGCGCCGTGGTGGTGGCGCTTCCATCGGAGATCGCACCGCAGTGCGCACCGGCATCGCTGAGACCGATCACCGCGTTGTCGCGCAGCAACATCTCACGAACGTCGTCGAGGTTGCCCCGAGCGAAGTTGTACAGCGGCATGTACAGCAGTCGGTTGCCGTCGTCCTCGCTCAACAAGTCGATGAGGAACTCGACCACCGGCCGTCCGGCGGCGGCGGCGCGCGCGGCGACCGAGTCGCGCTCGGTGGGTTCGTAGTTCACCGGGTTCTCCATGGGGTACAACTTCGCGAAGTCACCGAACATCTCGGCGGGAATGCCGGTGAGGTTCGTAACCGTGCGCGCGTGTTCCTCGACGATGCGACGCCGACGTTCGGGATCGCGCAGGGCGATCACGATGGCCGACAGGGGACGACCGGCGATCTCCTGGAACGACGGACAGATGGCCAGCGGGTTGACGGTGGCACTGAACCCCTGGAGCACACCGATGGGTCGCACGGCGACCTGAGTGGCGAGGGACAGGCCGTTGCTGACGCCTTCATCCACCCATGCGCCCATCTCACGCCAGCGATCGGGGAGTGGCGCGGGCTGCTGAACCGTCATGCTGAGTGGACGACCCGACGAGCGGGCGATGGACTCCATCAGGCTCATCTCCTCGCGGGCGAACTCGGAGTCGGGGGACTGGTACGCGTCACTGATCAGTTGCACCACACCCGAGCCGGTGGATGCCATGGCGTCCACGAGCGCGACGAGTTCGTCGGCGGTGCTGAAACGCGTGCCGAGTGGCGAGCCGTCCTTGGTCCGGTGGATGTAGGTGCGACTCGTGGTGAACCCGAGGGCCCCGGCGCGCATGCCGTCCTGAACCATGCGGGCCATCGTCGCCAATTCGTCGACGGTGGGCGCCTCGTTGGGATCGGCGCCACGCTCTCCCATGACGTAGGCCCGGAGGGGGGCGTGGGCCACCTGTGTGGCCACATCGATGGCGTACTCACGACGCGCGAGGGCGTCCATGTACTCGGGGAACGTCTCCCAATCCCAGGTGAGTCCCTCGGCGAGAGCGGTTCCCGGGATGTCCTCGACTCCCTCGAGCATGCCGATGAGCCATTCGTGTTGCTCGGGCGTGGGACGCGCGGGAGCGAATCCGACGCCGCAGTTGCCCATCACGATCGACGTGACGCCGTGGATGCTGCTGGGCGCCAGGATGGGGTCCCACGTGGCCTGTCCGTCGAAGTGCGTGTGGATGTCGACGAATCCGGGGGTGACGACGAGGTCGTCGGCCTCGATCTCGCGTCGTCCACGACCATGGACCCGGGGTTCGACCTCGGTGATGACGCCGTCGGAGACCGCGACGTCGGCGACCCTCGGTGCCGTTCCGGTGCCGTCGACGACGGAGGCGTTGCGAATGACGAGGTCGTGGGCGCTCATGGCGCCATTCTGTCACCCGCGTTCGGTCATCTCCGATCGCAGAGGTACGGGTTCGGTGCTACTTGCGCAACTTGGGGATGAACATGGGAGTGGTGGCCGCGTAGGCCTCCCATCCCGGACGCCGCTCGGCACTGCGCTTCTCGGCGATCGGAATCGAGGCCGTGAGGAACATCACCAACATCGAGAGGGCGCCGACACCGGTCCACCACGATCCGAGGTCGGCGGCGAGCGCGAAGACGAACAGTGACGACCACCAGCACATCTCACCGAGATAGTTGGGATGACGCGAACGACTCCAGAGTCCGGTGTTCAGGACGTCCCCGGGCTTCTTCGTGCGATTGAAACGACGAAGGTCGACGTCGGCGAAGTGCTCGAGAGCCACACCGATGAGGGCGAGAACGACGGCCAACACGTCCAATGCCCCGAATTCGCGACCGGTGGATTCGGAGGTGTGGGCCACCGCGGTGGCCATCGGGAGCGAACCGAGGGTCACCACGACGAGGGGGAACAGATGCACGGAGGTGAAGCTCACCGCCCATCGCGGCATCGGAGCGGTCTCGTAGAGCATCCGATATCGCCAGTCCTCGTGGTCGAGTCCGGTCCAACCGATCGCCCAGTTGGCGGTGAGGCGGATTCCCCAGAGCAGGGCGCACAACGCGATCGCCCAGTTGCGGGGGCCGCTTCCGTCGGCCGTGAGCGCGAACCAGATGGCGATCGCCGGTGGCATCACGCTCCACCAGGCGTCGAAAGTCGATCCGTTCTGCACGACCTGACTGGCGACGTACAGGAAGGCAACCGACGCCGCGTAGCCGAAGACGAGGCCGCGATAGGGATGGTCGACTCCCACCACGTCGGCCACGATCACGGCGATGGCCGTCGCCACGACGTAGAGACCGATGATCAGGGCGAAGGATCGTCCGCGGGTCCAACGAGAGGCGTGTGCCGTTGTCATGGCTACATCATGTCCGATCCATGACCGGTCACCGCACATGGGAGCATCACCGTTCGAACGACGATCTATTGTCGGAGCATGAAGAGGCGCCTGGTGTCGATACCGGCCGTGATGATCGTCGCCGTCGTGCTGCTGCTCGGTGCTCCGGTCTGGCTGGTGGTCGGTTCTCTGGTGGACCTCGCTCGGGGACGACCCCGACTGCCCGTCGTGCGTCTGCTGGGTTTCGCACTTCTCTGGTCGTGGCTCGAGACGGCGGGCGTGACGGCCTCGGCGATGCTGTGGGTGCTCGGTCGGTCGGGCGACCACCGTCGGCACTACGCGCTCCAACGATGGTGGGCTCGCAATCTCCTGCGGGCCCTGCGCGTCACCTGTGGCGTGCGCGTCACGGTGGAGAATCCCGAGGCGCTGCACCCGGGTCCCGTCGTGTTGTTCGCGCGTCACGCGAGCCTCGCCGACTCCCTCGTCTCGGCGTACGTCGTCACGTCGGTGGCCGAGATGCAACCGCGCTACGTGTTGAAGAAGGAGTTGCTCGCCGACCCGTGCCTCGACGTGGTGGGCCGACGGCTGCCGAATCATTTCCTCGATCGCGGGGCCACCGATTCGACACCCGAGTTGCAGGCGTTGTCGGCGCTCACGTCCACGATGGACGACCGCACGGTCGGGATCATCTTCCCCGAGGGCACCCGGGCGAATCCGGTGAAGCGCACCAAGGCGATGGCCCGACTTTCCGAGGTCGACCCCGACCGCGTGGCGCGGGTGTCGTCGATGCGCCATCTTCTGCCTCCGCGTCCGGCCGGGGCGGCCGCGATGTTGCGCGGTCATGCCACCTGCGACGTCGTGGTGGCGTGGCACGTCGGTTTCGAGGGCCTCGACACGTTCTCGGGAATCCTCCGTGCGCTGTCGAGGCCGATTCCGCCCGTTCGGTTCGTGCTGCGTCGGATCCCCCGATCCGACGTCCCGTCCTCGTACGGTGAGTTCACCGCGTGGCTCGATGGCGAGTGGATGCGCATGGACGACGAAGTCGACACGGCACTGACGGCGCGACACGGCGAACGGAGGAATTCGAATGGGTGACGTGATGCTTTTCTCGGCGATCGCGATTCTGATCGTGATGTCGACCACGTGGGTGATCAGCGTTCTGATCAAGAACGCCTCGATCGTCGACATCGTGTGGGGTCTGGGGTTCGTCGTCGTCGGTTGGGTGTCGCGCTTCGTCGGTGACGGTGTGGAAGCGCGGCAATGGTTGCTCACCGCGATGGTGTCCGTGTGGGGATTGCGCTTGGCGGGGTACCTCGCGTGGCGCAACATCGGCCACGGCGAGGACTATCGATACAAGAACATGCGCAAGCGATGGGGTTCCCGGTTCCCGCTGGTGAGCCTCGTCACCGTGTTCGGTCTCCAGGGAACACTCATGTGGATCGTGTCGCTTCCCGTGCAGTTGGGTCAGGGCGACGACACCCCCGACATCGGAGCTCTGGCCGTCGTCGGTGTCGTCGTGTATCTGATCGGTCTGTTCTTCGAGGTCGTCGGCGACGCCCAGTTGACGAGATTCAAGGGCGATCCCGCCAACGCCGGCAAGGTGATGGATCGTGGGCTCTGGCGATACACGCGACACCCCAACTACTTCGGTGACGCCTGCGTGTGGTGGGGTGTCGCCATCGTGGCCGTCGAGACGGGGACCGGTGCGTGGGGTCTCGTCGGCGCGGTGGTGATGACGGTGTTCCTGCGTCGAGTGAGTGGAGTCACGTTGCTGGAACGTTCGCTGAAGAAGCGTCGCGAGGGCTACGAGGACTACATCGCGCGGACGAGTCCGTTCCTACCGCGACCGCCGAAGAAGATCTGACGGGAGAGACACGGCCGTCGCGACCCAGCACCTAGTGTGTCGACGTGAGCGCGAGTGGCCGACCGGAACCGCGCCCCTTCCTTTTCCGAGCCGTGGCGCTGTTGTTGGCCATCGTGGGCGTCGGTTTCGGCATCTCGGTGATGGTGTCGGCGCGCCTCGGTGTGGCCCCCGCCGACGTGTTGGCCACCGGCGGCGCCAAACAGCTCGACATCGGTGTGGGCACGATGGGTTGGATCAGCGGAGCGATCTTCACGCTGTTGGCCCTGCTCGTCCGCCGTCCACCGTCCTGGGGGACCCTCATCGGCGGGGTTCTCGTCGGTCAGGTGGTGAATCTGGTGATCGATCGGATTCCCGATCCCGATTCGTTGATGGCCCGAGTGCCGATGATGTTCCTGGGGTTGGCCCTCTTGTACGGATCCATTTCCGTGGGGGTGGCCACCACCTTGGGAACCGGCCCGATGGAACTGTTGATGCTCGGCTTGGTGGACAAGGGCGTCAGCGTTCAGGTGGCCCGGTGGGGCATCGAGGCCACGACGGTCACCATCGGATTCCTCCTCGGCGGACAGATCGGTGTCGGGACCATCATCTTCGTGGTGTCGACCGGGCCGGTTCTGGCGCGCACCTTGCCACCCGTGGCCCGATTCATGGGCACGCAATTGGTGCGCGAGACCGCGGCGCTCGACGCCTGAGGTCAGCCACGCGGTAGTCGACTGCTGATCACCGCACGACGTTCGAGGTCGTCGATCGTCGCGTCATCCAACCCGAGCAGATCGCGCAGGATCGTCCGGTTGTCCTCGCCACGGAATCGTGGCTCTCCCGACGTGCCGACCGCGCCGCGCTCGAAGTGCCACGGTGCGTTGGGCACCCGAACGTGCCCGCCACTGCGGTCGTCGATCTCGACGATGGCGCCACGCGCCCGGGCCCATTCGCTCTCGGCGATCTCGCGCACGGAGCGCATCACACCCATGGCGAATCCGTGCGCGTCGCAACGTCGTTCGAACTCGGTCGCATCGGGAACGGTGGACGCCCAGTCGCGCATTTCGTCCTGCAGCGCGCCGAGGTGCCTCAGGCGTTCGCGAGGCGTCGCGAAACGCGGATCGTCGAGCAGGTGCGGACGTTCCATCAGGGCGACCAACAACTCGAACGTTCCCCGTTCGGCCGGATGGGCGCTCATCACCACGGTGGAACCGTCGGCCACCGTCATCACGGGATAGTCGCCGGGACGGAACGACCTCACCCATTGCGGGTCGATGTCGCCGTCGAAGAGTTGATCGTGGGTGTGCTCGTTCACGTACAACATGGTCTCGGCCATCGAGACGTCGATGTACTCCCCGTGACCCGTGCGTTCGCGTTGGAACAGTGCCGCCAACACCGCCGCTGACGTCTCGAGCGCGGTGTACACGTCGGCGTGCGACCACGGGTCGTTGGCGAAACTCCCGCCACGCGACTCACCCTGCATGCGGGTCATTCCGCTCTCGGCGCCGATCACGCTGGCGTACGCCCGCCGATCCACCCAAGGTCCGTCGGCTCCGTAGCCGCTGATGGACGCGTACACGAGCCGCGGGTTGATGGCGCGCAACGTCGACCACCCGAGCCCCAGTCGATTCATGACGCCGGCTCGATAGTTCTCGATGACGACGTCGCTGATCGCGACGAGACGGCGGAAGAGGTCGGCACCCTCGGCGGTGGACAGATCGATGCTGACGCACTTCTTGCCGGCGTTCTGCTGCATGAAATAGGTGGCCATCGACCCCACCTTCGGGCTGGAGAAGCGCGTGAGATCACCGTCGGGTGGTTCCACCTTGACGACCTCGGCGCCCAGGTCGTGCAACATGCGTCCGCAATGGGGGCCGGCCAGAACCCGCGTGAGGTCGAGGACCCTGATGCCCGCGAGAGGGGTCGCGCGTTCCGTCATGTTCCTATGATGCCCGCTCGTGCGGACCGTGCCATGATCGGTTCATGAGCACCATCTCCGACCCTCGTTCCCTCGCCGGCCGCGTCGCACTCGTCACCGGAGGAGGTTCCGGAATCGGCCTCGGCTGTGCCCGTGAACTGGTGGCCGCCGGGGCCACCGTGGTTCTGGCGGCGCGCAACACCGATCGACTCGTGTCGGCGGCCGACGAGCTGCGCACGGTCGCGGCCCACGGCGCGGAGGTGCTCACCGTGGCCTGCGACGTCACGAACGAGGAGAGCGTGAGCGCGGCCTGCGCGCGTGCCGCCGAGGCGGGCACGTTCACGTTGGTGGTCGCCAACGCCGGATTCGGCTCCGGTGGTCCCATCCATCTCACCCAACTCGAGGATTGGAACGGGGTGATCGGCACCAATCTCACCGGTGCCTTCCTCACCATCAAGCACTCGGTCCCGTACCTCTCGGCCAACGGCGGCGGATCGATCGTGGCCGTGTCCTCCATCGCGGGCCCGGTGACGCATCGCTTCATGACGCCCTACGACGTGAGCAAAGCCGGGCTCGAGATGTTGATTCGCCAGACCGCCGACGAACTCGGATGTCGCAACATTCGGGCCAACGCGGTGCGTCCGGGCCTGGTGCCCACCGATGCCACCGAGGCGATGGTCAACTACCCGCCGGTCGTCGACGACTACATCTCGCAGATGCCCCTCGGTCGCGTGGGCACCACCGAGGACGTCGGACGTCTGGTGCGCTTCCTGCTCAGCGACGAGAGCTCGTGGATCACGGGCACGTGCATCAGCGTCGACGGCGGTCACCATCTTCGTCGCGGTCCGAACATCGAACCGTTCATGGAGATGGCGCTCGGCGACGCCCGCTATCCCGCCGGACCCGCGAGCTGAGGGCGAATCCCGCCGTCGTCAGGCGGGGGACAGGTGACGCAGCGCCATCGCTCCGTACAGCGCGATGCCGGTGGTCATGCAGGCCTCGTCGTAGAACACGCGGTTCGAATGATTGGGTGCCGCGTGGGCGGGGTTCTTGTCGAGTGGCGTGGCGCCGAGGAACACCATCGCGCCGGGCACATGGTTGAGGACGTAGCCGAAATCCTCGGCGCCCATCACCGGAGTGGGTAGCTCGATGAAGCGATCGGCTCCGATGAGTTCCCTGGTGATGTCGGCGGCCCGGCCGGCGTAGTCGTCGTCGTTCACCGTGACGTCGTAGCCGTCGCGAAGTTCGACCTCGACCTCGAGCCCGTGCGCGCTGGCGATTCCCTCGGCGACGCGACGCACACCGTCGTGGATCATTCGCCGCGTGGTCTCGCTGATCGCCCGGATGGTTCCCTTGATGTGCGCCGACTCGGGGATCACGTTGGTGGTGGTGCCCGCGTTGATCTGCGTGATCGTCAACACGCCCGGATTGAAGGTGTTGATGCGTCGGGTCATCATCGACTGCAGTGCCTGGACGATCTCGCAGGCGGCCGGCACCGGATCCAGGGTGCGGAAGGGTTCGCTGGCGTGACCACCCTTGCCGGTGAGCACGATCGAGATGACGTCGCTCGAAGCCATCAACGGACCACGGCGCGTGCTGATGAAGCCGGTGGGAAGCGACGACGTCGTGTGGATCGCGAAGGCTCCGGTGACGGGCGACGCGCTGCCGTCGGAGAGCGGACCGACATCGAACAGTCCCTCGTCGATCATGTGTCCGGCCCCGTTGTGCCCCTCCTCGCCGGGCTGGAACATGAAGAGCACGCGACCGTGCAGCCGACCCTTGTGCGCCGTCAGAAGACGCGCGGCACCGGCGAGCATGGCGGTGTGCGTGTCGTGACCACACGCGTGCATGGCGTTCTCGACGCGTGAACTGAACTCGACACCGGTGTCCTCGGGCATGGGGAGGGCGTCCATGTCGCCTCGCAACAACATCGTCGGCCCGGGATGGTCGCCCTCGAGCGCGGCGACGATGCCCGAAGTGGTTTCGTGCAGGGTCAGCCCGAGGGGCAATCCCTCGAGAGCGGCCAGAACCTCGTCACGCGTGCGGGGAAGATGATTGCCGAGTTCGGGCCATTCGTGCAGGGAACGACGCAACGAGACGGCATCGTCGAGGAGGTCCCGACTTTCCTCGGTCAGCGTGGAGATGTCGTTGGGATCGGCCATACGAGCATCGTAGACAGATCACGTGATAGGTAATGACCGATGACGGCGACGACGTTCGATCATGGACCACGCGTCCGCTGAGCTCGTCGACGAGGTCGACGTCGAGGACCGGGTGCTCCGTGTCGTCCCCCGGAGCGTGATGCGACGCGAGCGACTGCGACATCGCGCGGTCTTCGTGGCCGTGATGGACGGCGGTGGTCGATTGCTGGTGCACCGTCGTTCCGCCACGAAGGACATCTGGCCCGGATGGTGCGACATCGCGGTGGGTGGAGTCGTGGCCAGCGGCGAGTCGTACGAGACGGCGGCCGTTCGCGAGGTGGCCGAGGAGGTGGGTCTCACCCGGGCGACGTGCGAGGTGATCGACGGTGGGGTGGCACGACCGTACGACGACGACCGGGTCAGCCTGCTCGGTCGTTGCTTCGTGGTGATCGATCCGGGTCCGTTCCATTTCGCCGACGGCGAGGTGGCCGACGCGTGGTGGGTCGCTCTCGAGGACGTCGATGATCTGACCCGACGTGAGGACGTGCTCCCCGACAGCCTGGCCCTCTTGTGGCCGTTGTTGCGACCGTCGGATCCGGTCGCCCGCCCACCCGAGCGCTGACCGAAGGAGTGTTCATGTCCCATCAATCGATCGGAATCATCGGGGCGGACCCGGAGCAGCTGGCGAATCTGGGTCGCACGTTGCAGCGCCAGCGCGACATCGTCGACGGGGTGCTGGCCACGGTGGGGGCGGCCCTCGACGGGACCACCTGGACCGGTCCGGCCCGCCGGGCCTTCGAAGCCGATTGGAGCGGCGGATTCCGTGTCGCCCTTCAACGCTTGGCCGAGGCTTTCACCGCATCGGGGCACGAATGTCAGGTTCGCGCCGATGAACTGCGGCGGGTGATGGGCGCGATCTGAGGCTCTACGCTGGAGTCGTGATCCGCGTCGAATTCACCGTCGAACCCTTCGTGGAAGGTCAGCCGGGTCCCCACGTGCTGGCGGCGGTATCGGCGGCCGAGGCCGCCGGTGTGTCGGTGGTGTTCGGCCCGTTCGCGTCGGAGTTCGAGGCCGAGGATCAGGTCGCGCTCGCGGCGGTGTCGGCTCTCATCGAAGGGGCCTACGCGAACGGCGCCACGCACGTGAACATCCACCTCGAAAAGGTGTCGGCGTGAGTGCCCCGTCCTCGCGCACGGACCATCCGTTGTTGTCCGCGCTCGCGCCGCTCATCGAGGCGTTGGGTTGCAGTCTGGTGGAGCCCGACGCGTGCGAGGCCTCCGACGTGCCGATTGTCGTCGAGGGCGAGACCGTGGCGGTGGTGCGACTACCGGCGTTGCACGGTGCGCTCGACCGACTCATCGAAGCCGTCGAGCGCGAGATGGGCGTTCGGTTGCCCGAGATGAATCGCGAGCAGAAGCAGCGGGCCATCCGTTTGCTCGACGATCGTGGCGCCTTCACCTTGCGTCGAGCCGTGGAGGACGTGGCCGACGCCATGGGCGTCTCGCGCATCACGGTGTACAACTATCTCAACGCCATTCACCGCTGACGCGTCCGCCACCAATGGCGACGAACGAGCGTCAATTCGGTAGGTAGTCCTCCAGATTCGCCACGGTGAATCCCTCGGCGGCCATGCGCGCCTCGAGGGCGAGCAGGTTGTCGTACAGGTCGTATCTGAAGTGGGTGAGGAACACGTCGCCGGGTTGCAGCGCCGGACGGCGTGCCAAGTCCACGTTCCCTTCCCAGAGCTCCGAGTTCCAGGTGACCACCACGTTGATGCCACAACTCGCGGCCGCCTTCAGCGTGGTGTCGTCCCACGAGCCGTACGGGGGTCGGAAGAGGTGACCGGCCGAACCCAGCATCGTCTCGATCGCGCCCTTCATGCCGCAGATCTGTCGCCGTTGTTCGTCGTAGCCCAAGCCCTTCAACTCCGGATGAGTGAGCGTGTGCGAGCTGATGTTTCCGCCCACCGTGAGGATCTGGGCGAAGTACAACGGATCCTTCTTGAATTCGCCGGAGACGAGAAACAGGGTGGCGGGCCACCGACGATCGAGTAGGAACTCCATCACGCGCGGATCCTTCACGATGCCGTCGTCGATGGTGAGAAAGACGACCTTGTCGGTCGTGTCGACGCGCGACACCTTCACGGCGGAACCGTTCGAGGGTCGAACGGGTGCGACGGAGTAACTGGGGAACGGCGGCAACGTGGTGGTCGTGGTGCTGGTCGTGCTCGTCGTGGTGCTGGTGGTGGTGCTGGTCGGCACGGGCGACGTCGTGGTCGTCGCCGATGGGTCCGTCGTGATCGGGGACGAGCTTTCGTCGGACGCGCACGACGCCACGAACAACGAGACCGTCAGCAGGAGAAGGGACGCGCGGGAAGATAGAAAGGCGTTCATGGGCGAGCCAACTCTACGCCGTGACGGTGCGCGGTTCGACGTGGTCGCTTTCGACGCCGACGACACCTTGTGGCACAGCGAGGACGGTTTTCACGCCGCGGAGAACACGTTCTGCGAGTTGCTGACCCCGTTCGTCGCCGACGGGGTGGATCTGCGCGCGGCGTTGGTGGCCACGGAACGCGCGAACCTTCCCACCTACGGGTACGGCGTGAAAGCCTTCGGTCTGTCGATGATGGAGGCCGCGCTGTCGGTGTCGCAGGGTCGGGTGACCACCGACGTGATGGAGCGTTTGCTCGCCGTCGTGCGCGAGTTGTTGCTCGCACCCGTACGTCTTCTGCCGGGGGTGGCCGAGGTGATCGTCGACCTGGCCCGCGACCATCGCGTGGCGGTCATCACCAAGGGTGATCTGGTTCACCAGACCCGCAAGGTGTCCACCAGCGGGATCGATCACCTCTTCGACCATGTCGAGATCGTTCTGGAGAAGGATCCCGAGACCTATGTCCGCGTGCTACGTGAACTCGACGTGGAGCCGCACCGTTTCTGCATGGTCGGCAACTCGGTGAAGAGTGACGTTCTTCCCGTGCTGGAGATCGGCGGGCACGCGATTCACGTGCCGTACCACGTGCTGTGGGAGTTGGAGAGGGCCGAGCATCCCGTGGGCCACGGTCGCTTCGGCGAGGTCGGGCACATCTCCGAGGTTCCGGCCCGGGTGCGCCTCGGGACCGATTGAGCCATCATCGGCTTCGTTTCACGGCACAATGGAGGTGCCATGTATTCACTGATCACGTCGACGTCCACCCTGAACCCCACCCCCGAGCAACCGATCTCGGCGCAAGAGGCCATGTCGCGGCCCTTGATCGTGGTGCTCGTGGTGATCGGTGCCTTCATCGCCACGCGCTTGTCGCACCTGATCTTCCGTCGCGTCGTCCGCTTCGTCGCGCGTCGCAGCATCGCCCATCCCACCCGCTGGTGGCGCACCCCCACGCGATATCAGGAGCTCGAGCACGGTGAGGTCGGGGAGAACCGTCGACGCCAGCGCGTCGACGCCGCGGCGCGCATGTTGCACCACCTCTTCGCCGTGGTGCTCTGGATCGGTGTCATCATCGCGGTCTTCCACATTCTCGAACTCGACGCGGCGTTCTTCCTGTCCAGCGCCGGTTTCATCGGTGCGGCCGTGGCCATCGGCGGCCAACACAAGGTGAACGACTACCTCACCGGCCTGTCGGTGCTTCTCGAGGATCGTTACGGAGTCGGCGACGAGGTCGAGGTGAGCGGTTCGTTCCCCAACGGTGTTCGCGGCATCATCGAGCACATCGGATTGGTGTCAACCCGAATTCGTGACGGCTACAGCACGATCCACCTTCCGCACACGGCCCTGTTGTCGGTGCGCAACCTCAGTCAGGAGCCGGTGGAGACGCGCCTGTCCATCAACCTCCCGATCGACAGCGAGCGCAGCGAGGCCGCCAGTCGGGCCGCCGACACCATCCGCGAGCTGGCGGGCAGTCCGAACCTCACCGAGGTGATGTTGGTGGACGACGTGCTGATGGCCACGCCGGCGGCCGGCAACGATCAGGTGGAGTTGAAGGTTCGCACGACCCGACCGCTCACACCGCAGGAACGAGAGACGTTGGTCCGTCGCACGGAGGAACGCCTGTCGGCTCAGGACTCCTGAGTCGCGCCACCCTCCCGGGGATCGGTCCACAGCGAACGAAGCAGCAGAAGTGCCCGAGTGCGGGCTTCCCGCCAACTCCCGAACTGGTTGCGAATGGTTTGGCCGCCGGGAGCGTCATTCTCGCGGGACCATTCGTTGTAGGCGTCCAGCGAGCCCGCCGGCGCTTGTCGCAGGAAGGTCGCGAGATGGTCGATCATCTCGTCGGCGGTCCAACGCCGCGTGTAGCGGCCACGCATC
>WLEG01000290.1 GCA_009704425.1 Actinomycetota bacterium
GGCCGACGACGCCGAGGATCTTCCGCCCGAGGAACGCGCGCGTCGCGAACGTCTGCGCGAGGGTGCCGGCGGCATCACCAGCTACTCCACCGACGCCCGCGGCGCACGCTTCGTGTGCACGCTGTCGGGTCGACTGTTCGTGGGCGATCTGCACCGGGTGAACGTGCGCGAGATCCGCACGGTCGGACCGGTGTTCGACCCGCGTCCGTCACCCGACGGCGAGTGGGTGGCGTACGTGTGCGGCCGTTCGTTGCGCGTGGTCGCGGCGGAGGGAAACGACGAGCACGGTTTCGAGTTGGCCGGACCGACACTGTTCGACGAACCCGACACGGTGAGTTGGGGCTCGGCCGAGTTCGTGGCCGCCGAAGAGATGAGTCGCTATCGCGGATTCTGGTGGTCCCCCAACTCGCGGCACGTGGCGGTGTGCCGCGTCGACGAGGCATCGGTGGCGGTGTGGCACATCGCCGATCCGGCGCATCCCGAACAACCGGCCAACGCGGTGCGCTATCCCGCTGCCGGCACCGACGACGCCGTCGTGTCGTTGCACGTGTTCGACGCCGTCGAGGGCACGCGGGTGAACGTGTCGTGGGACGCCGTTGTGTTCCCCTATCTCACCGACGTCGACTGGATCGATGCCGAGAGCCTGCTGGTGACCGTGTGCTCGCGCGATCAACGCACCTTCGTCACGTTGCGCGCCTCGCGTGCGGACGGCACCACCACCGAGATCGCCCGCCGCACCAGCGACACGTGGGTGGACATCGTCCCGGGTGTCCCCGCTCACATGGGCAACGGTTCGTTGGTGATCGTCGACGATCGCGACGGCTGGAAGCGCCTCATCGTGGACGGTGTCGCGGTGACACCGGTGGGCACCAACGTGCGCGCGGTGTCGAGCGTGGGCCACGACGACGTGGTGTTCACCGCCAACGTCGCCGAGCATCCCGAGTGCCAGAGCGCGCACCGTTGGACGAAAGCGGGCATCACCGACCTCACCCCTCTCGACGGAACCAACTCGGTCGTCGTGGGTGGAACGACGTTGGTGACGCGACGCTCGTCGGTGACGCAGCCGCGCGCCACCATCACCGTGATCGACGGCGATCGACGGCACGAGATCACCAGTCTCGCCGAGCGACCTCTGGTGGATCCCCGACCACGATTCGTTCGCGCCGGCTCGCGGCGTATTCCGTGCGCGTTGCTGATGCCCACCGACCACGTCCCCGGCACGAAGGTACCCGTGCTCATGGATCCGTACGGAGGGCCGCACGCACAACGGGTGGTGGACTCCTACGCCGCGCATTGCACGTCGCAGTGGTTCGCCGATCAAGGTTTCGCGGTGCTGGTGGTCGACGGTCGCGGCACCCCCGGCTTGGGAACCGAGTGGGAACGGGCGATTCACCTGGACCCGGCCACTCCGGTGCTCGAGGATCAGGTCGATGCATTGAACGCGGTGGCCGCCGAGCACCCCGACCTCGATCTGAGCCGAGTGGGCATCCGCGGCTGGAGCTTCGGCGGCTACCTGGCCGCACTCGCCGTGTTGCGTCGGCCCGACGTGTTCCATTGCGCGGTGGCCGGCGCCCCCGTCACCGAGTGGCGCCTGTACGACACCTTCTACACCGAGCGCTACCTCGGACATCCGGGCGTCGACCCCTCACCGTACGACCGCACGTCGTTGTTGAACGACGCCCACCGCTTGGAACGTCCGTTGTTGATCGTGCACGGATTGGCCGACGACAACGTGGTGGCCGCCCACACCCTGCAGTTGTCCTCGGCCCTGCTGGCCGCCGGCAAGCCCCACGAGGTGTTGCCGTTGTCGGGCGTCACCCACATGACCCCGCAGGCGGTGGTGGCCGAGAACCTGTTGCGTCACCAATTGGACTTCCTGCGTCGCTCGATGGGGTGACCGATTCGGACGGCGAAACCGCGCCGGTGTTGGGGCGTTCCCCATCGGCTGGGCTACCGTTCTCTCCGTGGCATCGACCCCTTCCCCCGATCTGATCCTCGAGCCCCTCTCGCTGGAAGGCGAAGGATTCCCCGCGCGTCCGCTCAGTGAGTGGCTGACCACCTTCCACCTGGCCTCGGTGGTGCTCGACCCGTACACGAACGAGAGCTCCTGGATCCTGAAGACCGCGGCGCGCGTGTTGCACGCCTTCTCCGGAGCCGCGGTTCGCACCAACCTCATCGTCACGGCCTCGGCCGACGAAACCCGAACCTTCCTCGGCCCCTTGGCCAAGGAGTTCCTGGTGTTCACCGATCCCGATCGCGCCGCCGTGAAGTCCTTCGGTCTGTCCACTCTTCCCGCTCTGGTGTTCGTCCGCTCCGACGGAACCATCCCGGCCGCGGCCGAGGGGTGGAACCCCGGCGAGTGGCGCGCCGTGGCCAAGGCCATCGCCGACGTCACCTCGTGGACCGCACCGGCCATTCCCGGCCTCGGCGATCCCACGGCGTTCGCCGGCACTCCCGCACTCGGCTGACTCTGACTCCGATCACCGACCTTCCCGTCGAGGACGTCGTCGACGACCTGCGAACCGCACTGAACGATCACTGGTGCGCCGTGTTGGTGGCACCGCCGGGCGCCGGCAAGACCACGCTCGTTCCGTTGCGCCTGATCGATCAACCGTGGATCGACGGTGGCCGCATCGTGATGCTGGAACCACGACGACTGGCGGCGCGCGCGGCCGCGCGTCGACTGGCATCGCTCATCGGCGAGGAACCCGGCGGGTTGGTGGGCTACCAGACGCGCGACGAACGCCGTATCGGGGCGAACACGCGCATCGAGGTGGTGACCGAGGGCATTCTCACGCGTCGTCTGCAGAACGATCCGAGCCTCGCCGGAACCGCGCTGGTGATCTTCGACGAGGTGCACGAACGCAACCTGCCCACCGACCTGGGTTTGGCCTTGGCCCTCGACGCGCGTCGCTTGCTGCGACCCGGTCTGCGCGTGCTCGCGATGTCGGCCACCGCCGACACCAAGGGATTGCTGCGCGTGTTGGGCGACGACACTCCGGTGATCACCAGCGACGGTCGACAGTTCCCCGTCGACGTGAAGTGGGCGCCCATGGGCAAACAACAACGACTGGACGACGCGGTGGTGGACGTTGTCGGCCGTGCGTTGCGCGACGACGAGGGTGACGTGTTGGTGTTCATGCCCGGCATCGCCGAGA
>WLEG01000291.1 GCA_009704425.1 Actinomycetota bacterium
GTCAACACCACGGTGAACGTGACGGCCGAGACCGATCCGTAATGGGCGGCCAGGGCGGCCGCGTCCACGACTTGGAAACGTCCCAACGTTCTCATCGCGGCGAAGGCGATCAACGGTGTGACGATTCCCAGCGCGAATGCGGCCAGGAGTGGCCCCCACAGGTCGCCGATCGAAGAGTCGGCCAGAGCCTTGCCACCCTTGATGCCGATGGCCAAGAGAAGGAAGGTGGACAGTATCGGATACAACGCCTCGGGTAGTCGCACCTCGAAGCGCAACAACGTGGCGATGAGCGCCACGACGAACGCCACCAGGGGAGCGGTGAGCAGGTTGTCGGCCAGCGAAACCGCGATCACTTTGCCACCTTGGACTTCTTCACCACTGGGGTGATGATGGCGCGGACGTGATTGTCGGCCTCCAGCGGGTGGCGCAACGGCTGATCGAGATCGATCTTGTAGACGTTGCGCCGACCCTCTTTGATGACTTGCAGATAGCCGGCAGATTCCAAATCGTGCACGATGCGGTGCACCGACCTCTCGCCTATGCCCACAAGCCTCGCCACTTCACTCAATCGAATGTCGGGCTGCTTGGCGATGCAGATGAGGACGTGCGAGTGGTTCGTCAGAAACGTCCACGTGGCGGCTTCGGTTTCCGCACTCTTGAGTGTCATGAAAATTATGTAATCAGATACAGGTATTGGACGACAACATTTCCGGTCCGGCTATCGCCGGGACGACCGTTCGGGGCTGGCAGGATGATCGGGTGAAGAGCGCTCGAATCCGTTCCCTGACCAGCATCGTCGTGATCGGCGTGGCGTTGTCCGCGGCCGTGGCCTGCGGCGGGGGCGATTCCGCCGACCCGTCCACCGAGGCCCCGACGACCGAACCGGTGACCACCGATGTGGCGAGCACCGAGGCGCCGGTGACCGAGGCGCCGATTCCGGCCATCGAACGGGTGGTGGCACCCGAGGCGAGCACCGTGACCGACCTGCTGGCGCTGGAGCGCCCGGTCGTCATCGTCCACGCCGGCGGGGACTTCGACTATCCGCACTCCACGATGTACGCCTACACCGAGGCCGCCCTCGGGGGTGCGGACGTGCTCGAGATGGACGTCATGCTGAGTTCCGACGACGTGTTGATGGTCCAACACGACAACACGGTCGATCGCCTCACCAACGACACCGGTCTCGTCGGTTCGTACACGGCGGCCGAACTGCAGGCCATGGACAACGCCTACTGGTTCTCCGGTGGCGTGTGGAGCGACAAGTCCCTTCCCGAGGACGCCTACGTGTTCCGCGGAGTTCGCACCGGCGATCGTCCCGCCCCCGAGGGCTACACCGCCGACGACTTCGGAATCCCGACGTTCGAACAGATCGCTCGGGCGTTCCCCGACCACGTCCTCGACGTGGAGATCAAGATTCCCGAGACGGAAACCGGTGAGGTGTTGCTCGATCGCGCGTACGCCGCGGCGGCCGAGCTGGCGCGTCTGATCGGGGAACTGGACCGTGCCGATTCGGTCATCGTGGTGTCGTTCGACGACAGCGTGCTCACCGAGTTCCGTTCGTTGATCGCCGACGTGGCCACCAGCCCCGGACAGACCAGCCTCGTGAACTGGTACTTGGCGGGCGCCCCCTTGGATCCGCGTGACGTGGTGTTGCAGGCGCCCCCGGTCTACGAGGGCATCGAGGTGATGACCGCCGAAACCTTCGCGCGCGCCCACGCCGAGGGCTACGAGGTGTGGGTGTGGATGAACGACTCCGCGCAGGAGACCACCGAGTTCTACGCCGAACTCGTCGCTCGTGGTGCCGACGGGTTGCTCATCGCGCGGCCCACGGCCGTCCCCTGACCCGTTTCACTAGGCTCGAACGCATGAACGTTTCCGAAGCCGTCGACAAGCGCATGTCGGTTCGCAAGTTCCGCCCCGACCCTGTGAGCGACGAGACGCTGCGCTCCTTGCTCGCCGATGCGTCGCGCGCCCCCAGCGGAGGCAACCTGCAGCCGTGGCGCGTGTACGTGGTCAACGGGGAGTCGATGACACGGCTGCGTGAATTCCTGCCCACACAGCCTCCGATGGACGCTCCCGAGTACGACATGTATCCCAAGGGCATGACCGAGCCCTACAAGAGCAACGTGTTCCGCATCGGCGAGATGATGTACGCCACCATCGGCGTGGCCCGCGAGGACAAAGAAGCCCGACGCGCGCAGTTCGGTCAGAACAACGATTTCTTCGGCGCGCCGGCGTCCATCTTCATGTTCCTCGACCGACAGATGAATCAGCCCCAATGGTCGGACGCGGGCATGTTCCTGCAGACGTTCATGCTGCTGGCGGTCGAGCGCGGACTGGGCACCTGCCCACAGGAGTACTGGTCGATCCGCCACAAGGCCATCTCCACGTTCGTCGGCGCACCCGAGAACGAGATGTTGTTCTGTGGCGTGGCGATCGGTCACGTGGACGAAACGGCCCCCATCAACACCCTGCGCTCCGAGCGGATGCCGCTCGAGCAGTGGACCACGTTCGTCTGAGTTCCAGAACTCGGTTCGTCTGAGTTCTAGACCTCGGGCGGTCGTCCGCCGGCGGGTCTGGTCTTGACGTCGAAGTGGTCCACCAGATACTGGGCGATCACCACCACGGCCACGCCGGCGAACGACGCGATGTCCGATCTCCATTGCGCCACCGACGCGTAGACGAGCGAACCGAGAACCGCGAGCAACGCCAGGGGAGTGCTGGACACCAGAACCTGTGAGGTTTGGGCCTGCAAAATGGAGACCAGCATTCCTCCACCCACGGCCGAGAGCGTGCCGATGAGAACCGTGTTGATGAAGGGAAGCCCGGCCTGTTGGGCGTACGCCACACCGATGATGGCGAACAATCCCAGGGCCAGCGCCTCGAGGAAGTCGATGACCGGTCGCACGCGTTCCACCCACCGATGGACGAGAACGATCGTGATGATTCCACCCATCACCGTCGTGACGTACCACGGTTCGCGCAGCGATTCCGCGGGTAGGTTCCCGATGAGCAGATCGCGGATGAACCCACCGCCCAAGCCCATCAGAAGAGCGAAGACGCTGACGCCGACGATGTCCCAATGTCGACTGCGATCGGTGTACCCGCGAAGCGCACCGACCACGGCGTTCACGTAGACGGCGACCAAACCCAA
>WLEG01000292.1 GCA_009704425.1 Actinomycetota bacterium
GTGGACGGCGAGGCGTCGGCCAACACGTCAGGGTCGGTGCCGAAGGCGTTCTGGATCGCGAGTGGATACGCGGTCGCGCGATCCTCGAGTCGATAGCCCTCGGTGTCGTTGGCGATCACACAGTCGACGATGTCGTCGTCGAGTGCTCGGTCCGTCATGTACGACCGATCCGCGGTGACGATGGCCACGGTGTGCCCGCCGGCCGAGTGACCGAGCAGCGAGATGCGTTCGGCGTCGAGTCGTAGTCGATCGGCGTTGTCGACGATGTGGGCGACTGCATCGGCGACGTCGTTCGGATAGTCGGGCCAGGTGCCCTTGCCGAACTGGTTGGCCAACCGGTAGTTGGTGCTGGCCAGGGCGTAACCGAGGGAGAACGCGTACGCCACGCGATCGAACACCTCGGGATTGGCTTTGTCGCCACCCACCCAGGCTCCTCCGTGGACCCACACCAGCACGGGGAAAGGACCGCACCCCTCGGGCACGTACAGGTCGTAGCTGGTGAATCGATCGCTCACGTTCGGATACGTGGCGTAGACGTGGTTGGTGATCGTGGGTTCGACGCTTTCACAGGGCACGGTGCTGCTCGTGCTGCTCGTGCTGCTCGTCGTTGCGACGGTGGTGCTCGTGAGAGTCGTGGTCACGGCCACCGAATCGGATTCGGTTGACGGCGTGCCACAGGCCACCAGCAACGCCACGCCGGCCACCATGAATTTCCTCATGCCGGAAACTTCTTCATGCCGGGAACCGTCTCGTCACGAAGGTGAGTTTCGCAGTTCCGCCACGGCCGTACGTAGCAGGTCATCGTGCGTGGGGTCCGGCGGGGGAGCGATCAAGATGCCGTCGGCGACGCCGCCGAACCACTCGCGAGCGACGTCGGGCAAGCGGTCGTACGTTGCCTGTGGCACGAGGGTGTCGAGCACCACGTCGGTGACGAGAGTGGACAGGTCGGACCAACGGTTGTCCCGAATGAGCGACCGCAACCGTCCGGCCAGCTCGGACCATCCGAACAACTCCAGGGTGCGCTCGTAGGCCGGCGTGCTGTAGAGGAAGGCCAGCAATCGCCGGTTGTGCTCGCGACGTTCGTCGAGATCCGCTGGCGACGCGCCGAGGATCCACTGCGTTCCCACCACCAGTTCGATGTCGCGCGGATCGCGTCCGGCGTCGCGCGCTCCGTCGTCGAGGCCGGGCCGGCACAGTTCGCGCAGATAACGCGGGTGGCTGTTGGTCGGGTGGGTGACGAAGCCGTCGGCGATGCGTCCGGCCTCGCGCACCAGACGTTTGTTGACCCCACCCATCCAGATGCTCGGTCGCGCCACGTCGGCGGGAAGCGGGTCCGGCGTGAAGTTGGGCGTGAGCAGATCCAGGTCGTAGTGGGTGCTGTGGTAGTCGAGCTTCTCGAGGCCGTCGAAGGCCCGCCAGCACGCGCGCACCGCGCCGATGTGATCGCCCAGTCGACCCACCGGATCGTCGAACGACGCACCGAATCGCCGTTCGATGTGCGGTCTGATCTGGGTGCCCAAGCCCAACTGGAAGCGACCGTGCGACATCGCGGCCAGGTCCCACGCGCTGTAGGCGACGGCCATGGGGCTGCGAACGAGCGCCAACGCGACGCTGGTTCGCACCACCAACGACTCGGTGGCCTGGAGGGCGGCCATGGACGCCAGGAACGGATCGTGGACGGTTTCGGCGATGTGCAGTCCGTCGTAGCCGAGGCTCTCGATGCGACGGGCGTGGGCGGCGATGTCGTTGATCGGCAGTCGCGGATCCATGCCGGCGTACACGCGCACGTCAGGACCGTTCCGATCGCTCGGCCGCGCGCCGGGCGGCCCATTCGCGGGCTCGGCGGTTCTCCCACTCGAACGCCGCGTCGGAGTCGCCCAACGGTGCGACCTCATCGTAGAGGTCTCGGATGGCCGACACGGCCGGTGCATGATTGGCGGCGATGGTCGTGGCGATCTGAACGGCTCGTTCGATCAGGAGCGAGTGCTCGACGACCTCGGTGACGAGACCCCACTCGAGTGCGCGCTGAGCGTCGACGAACTCGGCGGTGATGCTCATTCGGCGGGCACGACCCGTGCCGATCAAACGGGGGAGGATCACGGTGAGGCCCCAGCCCGGAACCATGCCGACCTTGGCGTGCGTGTCGGCGAAGCGCGCCCGATCCGAGGCGATGAGGAAGTCACACGCGAGTGCGATCTCGAATCCACCGGTGACCGCGGCTCCGTTGATGGCGCCGATGATCGGAACGCGCGTGGGAGGAAGCGCGCCCCAGTACCCGGGGTGAGGATTCGTGCCCTTCTTCTTTCCCGATCCGACGTCGCGCAGGTCGAATCCCGCGCAGAAGGCGGGATCGGCTCCGGTGAGGACGATGGCGCGAACGGACGGGTCGTCGTCGGCCTCGCGGATGCGGGCCGGCAGTTGTTCGGCGAGGTCGGGAGAGATCGCGTTGCGGGACTCCGGACGGTTCAACGTGACGATCGCGATGCGGGCGTTCTCGTCGAGCGCACGGAACTCGAGGGTGACCGCGTCCGCTTCGTGAGCGTCTCGTTCGGCCCCACTCATTCTGACATAGTGTCAGAAACGGAGGAATGCGATGAAGTTCTGGTGTGCGACGGCGTTCATGAAGACAAAGCAGTTGGTGCACATCGCCCAACTGCTCGACGAAGCGGGTTACCACGGCCTGATGGTGAGCGATCACCTCGTGTATCCGAAGAATCTGCAGTCGAAGTACCCGTACTCGCCGCATCCCGACGGTCGACCGATCTGGGATCCGGAGACCGCATGGCCCGACCCGTGGGTGCTCATCGGTGCCATGACGAGCGTGACGAAGCAGTTGAACTTCACCACCAACATCTACGTGGCCGGTCATCGACCCGTGTTGCAGTTGGCCAAGGAGATCGCCACCGCGTCGGTGCTGTCCGACGGACGCGTGGCCCTGGGCGCCGGTGCCGGCTGGATGAAGGAGGAGTTCGATCTGCAGGGACAGGACTTCTCGAACCGGGGTAAGCGTCTGACCGAGATGATCCAGGCCCTGCGCGCCATGTGGGAGGGCGGCTGGGTGGAATTCCACGGTGAGTACTACGACATCCCGCCGGTCACCATGGAGCCGCACCCACCGAAGAAGGTGCCCATCTACGTGGGTGGCCACACCGA
>WLEG01000293.1 GCA_009704425.1 Actinomycetota bacterium
ACGCAGTACGGCGTGTCCGAGTGCTTGGTCGGCGTGCACCGTGACGAAGCCGTGGTCGCCGAGAGCCGTGGCATCGACGTAGCCACCGGGATCGGGCGAGGACGTGTCGATCATGAAGCCACCGGGCCCCCAGTCGAAGTCGACCGTTCCATTCGCGGTCAGCGGCACGATGAGTCCTTGACTGTTGTTGTTGGCGATGTTGACCCATTCGCCGATGCTGAGATAGCCACCGGTGGGACGCGGCAAGAGTTGGGTCGGGGCGAATCGTCGCTGGCTCGACGCGATGACTTCGGTGTCGTAGTCGAACGGACCACTCGTGGCGCAGGAACCGTTGCCCTGGTCGACGGTGATGAGGGCCAGGTCGTCGTCGGCGAACACGCCGTTGACCACGTATCGACCGTCGTCTCGGACGTGCAGTTGCGACAGTTCGAGATCGGGGGTGTCGTCGAACATGGCGATGCCGTCGCCGGTTCCGACGCCGAGGCAGTTGGGGCCGGGACCGTCGAAGGTGGTGTCGAGACGTCCACTCGTCGTCACGCGGATGACGACTCCGATCGTGGGAAGGGTCGCCGAGCAGTCCGACAGTGTGCCGGTGACGAGGATGTTCCCGCGGTCGTCGATATCGAGGTCTCGCGACCACATCCCGTAGGACCCGGGAAGAGGGGGAGTGACCGGTGCGAACGACGGATCGGGTGTGCCGTCGGCGAGAAAGCGACGGATGGTGACGGACCCGATCGAGCACATGGGTGGCGTGACGTTGGTGACCGAGACGATGCGACCCGCGGCATCGACCGCCACGTGCTCACCCATGATCTGGTTGCCGATGTTGGGGGGTGCGATGTCGATACGACCGTCGTCGGCGAAACCGGACGTCACGGACAGCACCAGAGCAACAACCAACAACTTCCTCATGCGCGCAGTTTTCCATGGGGGTGTGGTTCTCGCGACCCATTCACCGTCAAGTCGAACCCGGCCATCGTCGTGGGCACACCCGACCGGGAGAGAGACCATGACCCAGACTGCGACTCACACGAATCAAACAACCGTCAAGCGCTCGTCCGCTGTGCGCACACCCGAGGTGGCCGTGGGTGCGTTGATCATCGCCGCCTGCGTGGTGGGAGCGATGACATGGGGACGCTCCGCGGTCGTGGGCACCCCGGTGCTGGTGGTCACCTCCGACGTGAAACGGGGCCAGGTGTTGCGGGCGTCCGATTTCGGAACGATCACCCTCACCAGCTCCGACGACATCGAACTCGTGCGAGCGTCGTCGGCGGACGATGCCGTCGGACTGCGGGCCACCGTCGACATCGACGCCGGTACGCCGCTCACGCCGGCCCAGCTGTCGGCGGTGAGCCCCCTTCCCGCCGGTCGGGGTCTGGTGGGACTCACCGTGGTTCCGGGAGAGGCACCGGCCGAGCTGAATGTCGGTGATTCGGTGCGCGTGCTCGTGACGACACGCTCCGCCGACGGATCGATCTCCTCCACCGTCGAACCCACGGTGTTCGAGGTGTGGGACATCACCGAGCCCGATCCGATGGACGCCAGTCGGGTCGTCACCCTCGAGGTGGGAGTCGACGAGGCATCCACGCTCCTCGGACGCGAGGAGATCCGTCTCATGAAGGTGAACCCGTGAGCGACGCCATGCTCGACGATCTGATCGAGTCGCTCACCGGTGTTCTCATCGACGCCCGACACGAGGCTCGCGTGGGCGGACGTTCTCTCGGTCTCGACGACGAGGATCGAGTGGTTCGCGATGCCGCCCGTGCGTTCTTCGACGAAGCCGAACCGGCGGTGGACGCCGACCGCGAACGTGATCTCACGAAACGGGCCGTCGACGTGGTGCTCGGCTGCGGGCCGCTGCAGGCGTTGCTCGACGATCCCGACATCACCGACATCCACGCCCGAGGCAGTCGTCCGGTGTGGGTGAAGCACCGCGACGGCCGGCGTGAACAACGGGCTCCCCTCGCCGACAGCGACGACGAGTTGGTCGCCCTGGTTCGCACCCTGGCGTCCCGCAGTCGTCACGGTGAGCGACGTTTCGACGCCAGCACGGCCGAGTGCAATCTCTGTCTGCCCGACGGCAGTCGACTCTTCGCGGTGATGGACGTGGCGACCGAGCCGTCGCTGGTGGTCCGCAAACACCAATTCGAACTGTCGTCCCTCGAGCAACTGATGAACGGTGGTCTGATGAGTCGGGACGTGGCCCGCTTCCTGCGCGCGGCCGTGCTGGCCCGCCGCAACATCGTGGTGGTGGGCGGCACCGGTAGCGGCAAGACCACCTTGTTGCGGGCACTGATCAACGAGATTCCCGTGCACGAGCGCATCGTCACGATCGAGGATGCCTACGAGTTGGGCATCGAACGCTTCGCCGACCTGCACCCCGATCACGACGCGTTGCAGACCCGTGGCGCCAACGTGGAGGGTCGGGGCGCGATCGATCTCGCCGCGCTCACACGCATGGCGTTGCGCATGGATCCGGATCGGGTGATCGTGGGAGAGGTTCGTGGCGCCGAGGCGTTTCCCATGGTGTTGGCCATGAGTCAGGGCAACAACGGTTCCATGTGCACTCTCCACGCCGACAGCACGCGATCGGCGTTCTCGAAGCTGGCCGCGTACGTGAGCATGGCCGACACCGGCCTGCCCATCGACATCGTCAACCTGCTCATCGCCAACGCCGTGCACCTCGTGGTGCACGTGGAACTCCGGGAGGGACTCCGTCGCGTCACCGGCATCCGCGAGGTGGTGGACGCCGACGGTCCACGGGTGGTGTCGAACGAACTGTTCGCCGTCGTGGACGACGACGAGGGCGTCGACCGGCAGGCACGGGCCCAGTTCCCCATGACCACCGATCTGGCCGTGTTGCTGGCGCGCCACGGGTACGGCCGAACGCTGGTGTCCTCGTGAACGACATGGTTCGTCTTTTCATCGGGCTGGCGTCGGGAGCGGGGGTGCTGTTCGTGCTGTTCGGACTGCGGGGCGTGCGGTTGCTGGAGTTTCGGGGCCAGCGCTCGACGCGACTCTCCACGAAGGACGAGACCGAACTGGTGGAGGCGTTGGCGGTCTGGACCGAGCAGTTGCGCGACACCATGGCCGGCGCCCGTGGACTGGAACAGGCCCTGAGCGCGACGGCCGC
>WLEG01000294.1 GCA_009704425.1 Actinomycetota bacterium
CGGATCCTTCGCTTCGAGATTCAGGCCAACGCCTTCTGCCACCAGATGGTGCGTTCCATCGTGGGCACCCTGGTGGACGTGGGACTCGGCAAGATGTCGCCCGGAGCCATTTCGGGGGTTCTGCGCTCCCGGGAACGCACGTCCGCCGGGACGGTGGCACCCCCGCAGGGCCTCACCCTCTGGGAGGTGGGGTACCCCGACGGCCCGGCTCCGAAACGGACCGCGCGCGGCGGGTGATTACCCGTGGCGACCGGTCGTTTTTCCCCCGTTTGCCCGTATCATTCTCCGGTCCCCATCGGACCGGTCGTCCGGGGAAACGTTCGTGAAAGAAGCACCAATGAGCACCTATTCGCCAAAGGCCAGTGAGATCACCCGCGAGTGGCACGTCCTCGACGCCGAGGGCATGATCCTCGGTCGTCTGTGCACCGAAGCCGCGCGTCTGCTGCGTGGCAAGCACAAGCCGACGTTCGCACCGCACATCGACACCGGCGATCATGTGATCATCATCAACGTCGACAAGATCGTGCTCACCTCCGGTAAGGCCGACACCCGCATGGTGTACAACTACTCGGGTTACCCCGGTGGTTTGAAGAGCGAGACCTTCGGCAATCTTCTCGCGCGTCGTCCCGACGAAGCCATCCGCGGTGCCGTGCGCGGCATGTTGCCCAAGGGTCCGCTCGGTCGTCAGATGATCAAGAAGTTGAAGGTGTACACCGGAGCCGAGCATCCGCACGGCGCTCAGAATCCGACCGTCCGCAACATCGACCACGCCAAAGCCCGCTGAACGAGTTCAAGGAAGACATCGCAATGAGCAAGCCTCTCACCCAGACCACCGGCCGTCGCAAGGAGTCGGTGGCCCGCGTTCGCGTGCGCCCCGGTACCGGCAAGTTCACCGTGAACGGCAAGCCGCTCAACGTCTACTTCTGCACCGCGACCCAGCAGAACTCGGCGATCGAAGCGCTGCGCGTCACCAACACCCTCGAGCAGTACGACGTGGACGCCACCATTCACGGTGGCGGAGTCACCGGACAGTCCGGTGCGATGCGCATGGGATTGGCCCGTTCGCTCGTCGAGATCGATCCCGAATCGCGCCCGGCTCTGAAGAAGGCCGGTCTGCTCACCCGTGACTCGCGTCGCAAGGAGAGCAAGAAGTACGGCCTCAAGAAGGCCCGTAAGGCGCCGCAGTACACGAAGCGCTGATCGCAGGATCAGATGTCGGGCGTCAGCAAGTCGCCCCATCCCGGCTTCGGCACCGATGGTGTGCGGGGTCAGGCGATCGTCGAGGTCTCACCCGAATACGTCATGGCGCTCGGCCGTGCCGTGGCCCGCGTTCTGCAACCGTCACGGGTCGTACTCGGACGTGACCCCCGCATCTCGGGGCCCATTCTCGAAGCGGCGTTCTCCGCGGGTGCCTCCGCCGAAGGAGTGAGGGTCGAGGAGTTCGGTGTGCTTCCCACCCCGGCCCTGGCCATGATCTCGGCGCGCGAGAGCGTTCCGGCCGTCGTCATCACGGCGTCGCACAACAAGTACACCGACAACGGTGTGAAGGTGTTCGCCGCCGGCGGTCGCAAGTTGCTCGACCACCAGGAGCGCGCGATCGAGGCCGAGACGTGGCGCATTCTCGACGAGGGAACCGGGCCCATCCGCCGCGATCTGGAGGTCGGTGTCGTGATGCGTCGCAGCGACGGCGTCTCCATGTACGTCGACCATCTGGTCGAGATCTTCGGCGAGGGGTCACTCGCGGGATTGCGCGTGGTGATCGACACCGCCAACGGAGCGATGAGCAAGGTGGCGCCCCTGTTGTTGCAGCGTCTCGGCGCCGACGTGATCGTGATGAACGATGCTCCCGACGGCACGAACATCAACGACAAGTGCGGTGCGACCGCGCCGCAGGCGCTGTGCGATTTCATCAGCGGAACGGGAACGGGCATCTCGGTCGACATGGGCTTCGCGTTCGACGGCGACGGCGATCGCCTGATCGCGGTGGACGAGAACGGTCGGGTCGTCGACGGTGATCGGTTGATCGCCTTGTCGGCCGTCGATCGCCAACGCACCGGCACGTTGGTCGGTGACACGGTGGTGGTCACGGTGATGTCGAACCTGGGCTTCCATCGCGCCATGAGTGGGGCCGGTGTCTCGGTGGTCACCACCGGAGTGGGCGATCGTTTGGTGCTCGACGCCATGGAAGCCGGCGGATTCGTTCTGGGCGGGGAGCAGAGTGGTCACATCATTCACCGCGATCACGCCACCACGGGCGACGGCTTGTTGGCCGCGGTGGTGTTGGCGCGCATGATGCGGCGACAGGGAGGACGTTTCTCGCAGGTGGCCGCCGGGGTGATGCATTCGTTCCCGCAAGTGCTGAAGAACGTGCGGGTGGATCGGCGACCCGAGGACGTGGCGTCGTTGTTGGCGACCGAGATCGCCGCCGAGGAAGCCGTTCTGGGGGTCAACGGTCGGGTGCTGGTGCGGTCCTCGGGCACCGAGCCGGTGGTTCGGGTGATGGTGGAGGCCGGCACCCCCGAACTGGCCGACGAGGTGGCCGAGCGCCTGGTGGCAGCGGCCCTCGACAAGTGTCGCTGAACCGCTTGTCGTGCCTCCCGGCCGTTCGAGCACCTCGGTAACCTGATCGTCATGTGCGGCATCATTGCTCTGAGCGCCCGACCGACGTCGCGTTCGACTCCCCGTGGTGCCGACATCCTGGCTCGACTCGACGCCGCCGTCGCCTGTGGTCACGACATCGTGGCGGCGACCGCCCACCTGGCGACCGTGAACGACCTGCTCAAGGGGGTCCCCGGGGTGATGGCCCTGGCCGACAACCTGGAGCTGATGGCGGGGATCGAGGCCCGGTTGGCACGGCTGGACGAGACGATCGCGGTCGCCGACGTGGCTCTGGAGTCCGCCGACCTCGATCCCGAGGGCCTGGAGGTGGCCGCGGCCCGACTCATCGCCGCCCGCGACGTGGTGTGGTCGATCGGCCGGGATCGTTTGCGCACGGCCCGTCTGGTGGCCGAGTTGGCCGGTCGCGACGCCGGGGTGGCCGCGTTGTCGGGCTATCTCATGATCCAGCAGGCCTTCGCCGCGATCGACCGCATGGAGGTGCGTGGTCGCGACTCGGCGGGCATCCA
>WLEG01000295.1 GCA_009704425.1 Actinomycetota bacterium
CGCGTTGGGACGCCTTCGAGATCATGGAGGCCGCCTCGTCGCCGGAGTTGATCGGACGACGCGTGGCCCACCTGGCCGAGGAGATGGGCATGTCCCCCTTCGACGCCCTGCTCGAGGTCACGCTGCGCGAACCCGACCTGAAGTTGCGCGTGAAGGCTCTTCTCGCCAACGACGACGTGGACGGCATCACCATGTTGCTCAACACCGATCAGTGCACGTTGGGCCTCAGCGACGCCGGCGCCCACGTGGGCCAGTTGTGCGACGCCGTGCTGCCCACCGACCTGCTCGGGTCGTGGGTTCGCGAACGTCGCGCCCTCACCCTCGAACAGGCGATCAACAAGCTCACCAAGGTGCAGGCCGACCTGTTCGGCTTCGCCGATCGCGGGGTGTTGCGTCCGGGCGCTCACGCCGACGTCGTGGTGTTCGACCCCGCCACCGTGGCACCGGGTCCGGTCAGTCGCGTGCGCGACTTCCCCGCCGACGGCGAACGTCTGACGGCCTCGCAGCCCACCGGCATGCATCACCTGTTCGTGAACGGCGTCGAGGTGGTCCGCGACGGACGCATCCTCGACGAAACGTCACGCCCGGGCCACCTGGTCAGCCCGTCAGGTCGCGACTAACGAACCGCGTACGACACCGGAAGCGTCTTCAAACCACCCACGAAGATCGTCTTCATCCACTTGGGTTCGCCCGCCAACTCGATGTGATCCAGTCGCGGCAACAACTCCCTGAAGAAGGCCTTCAGTTCCATGCGGGCCAACATCGCGCCGAGGCAGTAGTGAACCCCGAAACCGAAGGCCAGGTGCTTGTTCGGTGAGCGACCGACGTCGAAGGCGAACGGATCCACGAACGCGTCCTCGTCACGGTTGCCCGAGGGATACGAGAGCAGAACCGACTGACCCGCCAGGATCGTCTTGTCGCGCAACCGGTAGTCCTCGGTGGCGGTGCGCATGAAGTGCTTCACCGGCGTGACCCAGCGGATCATCTCGTCCACGGCGGTGTTCATGAGGCTCGGATCGTCCTTCAGCCGCTTCAACTGGTCGGGGTGCTGCATCAACGCGTGCAATCCTCCGGCCATGGCCGAGGCCGTGGTGTCGTGGCCCGCGGTGGCGGTGATCACGTAGTAACCGATGGTCTGCATCATCGTGAGTTCCTCGCCGTTGATGCGCGCGTTGGCCACCACCGAGGCCATGTCGCCGGTGGGGTTCGCCCGCCGCTCCTCGGTGAGCCGGGTGAAGTAGGCGAAGAAGTCCTGGATCACGGCCATGATGTCGGTGGGATCGGCACTGCGTTGCATCTCCTCGTCGGCGGCCCCGAACAACTCCTGGGTCAACTTCAGCATCCGTCCGTAGTCGCTCTCGGGCAAACCCAGGATCGACAGGATCACGTTCAGCGGCATGAACATGGCGATGTCGCGCGCGAAGTCGCACGTTCCGCCCATCTCGGCCATCTTGTCCACGTAGCGCTTCGCGTAGTCGGCCAACAGACCCTCGAGCTTGGCCAGGTTCTTCGGCAGGAACCACTCCTGGGTGACGCCGCGCAGATCACGGTGTTCCGGATCGTCGACGTGGATGAGCGTGCGCAACAAGCCACCCGATTTGCCCGCGCGGGCGTCGTCCTCGATGGAGCCGAGCACCGGACGCGGCTCGTTCAGGAAGATCTGGTTCTTGGCTTCGATCTCGAAGATGTCCGCGGACTTGGTGACGGCCCAGAACGAGTTGAAGCCGACGCCGTGGCTTTCCACCCAGTGAACGGGATCCTCACGGCGCAACATGGCGCAGGCCCGGTGGAAGTACTCCTCGTCGGCGTACGCCGCCGGATCGACGAAGACGTAGCCCGCCTCGTCGACGTTCTTCGGTGCACGTGCTTCCATGAATTCCCCCTTCACGACTTCCGACAGTCTGTCGCACCCGACACCCGACGAACGGAGCCGGAGGTCCCCGGACACCGAGCCGAGGGTCCCGAATCCGACGTTCGGCGCCGGCCGTTCGGGGTATCGTTTCTGCCGGTTCGTCAGAAACGGCCGGAGGGGAACATGAGCACCACAGAGCGCGCGAACACGGCCCACAAGGACATCGTCGCCACCCGGGATCCGGGGGCCAACATCACGCAGGACCGCATCATGTTGCGGGGCAAGCGCATCGGCCCCATCTTGCACCTGGCCGAGGAGCGAGCCCGTCTGGCCGCTCTGGTTTGGCCTCACTTCGATGTCGAGCGCTTGGGCGCCACCATCGGGGCCGTGCTGCACGGCGTCGATTTGTGCGGCCCTCTCTCCGACGAACTGATCGGCGAGATCCGCCGGGCCCTGCACGAGTTCAAGGTGATCTTCTTCCGCGACCAGCCCCTCACCTCCGATCAACACGTGGCGTTCGCTCGGCGTTTCGGTGAACTCGAGATCCACCCGTTCATCCCCTCGAACACCGGTGCGCCCGAACTGGTGCGCTTCGAGAAGTCGTTCGACGTGAAGGGCTACGAGAACACCTGGCACCACGACGTCACCTGGCGCGAGTGCCCCAGCATGGGAGCGGTGTTGCACGGCGTGCAGGTGCCCGAATCCGGTGGCGACACGTTGTTCAGCGACATGTACGCCGCCTACGAGGGACTCACCGACGAGCAGAAGCAATTCGTCGACACCCACGAGGCCGAGCACGACTTCCTCATGTCCTTCGGCCGACAGGTGAACCCCGAGCAAATGGCCGAGATGCGGGCCAAGTACCCCACGGTGATCCACCCCCTGTCGGCGACCCACCCGGTCACCGGGCGGCGACACCTCTACGTGAACCCCATTTTCACCAACCGCATTCTGGGCGTTGACGACCCCACCAGCGAGCGCATGTTGTCGGAGCTGTGGAGCGCCAGCGACAGCGTGGAGTACCAGTGTCGCTTCCATTGGGAGAAGGACTCGGTGGCGTTCTGGGACAATCGCGCCTGCCAGCACTACGCCAGCAGCGACTACTGGCCCGAGATCCGCATCATGGAGCGGGCCAGCATCACGGGCGGTCGCCCCGTTCGTTGAGGGCTTGGGCGAATGAACCCCCAAAATTGACGGCTTAACGATCCCAACAGGTAAGAGGGCTGACTAGTTTCGCCCCATGGACGAACAGCGCCACGAGATCGATCCCGA
>WLEG01000296.1 GCA_009704425.1 Actinomycetota bacterium
ACAACGAAGGCGACGACCCCAGCTACACGCAGCCGCTCATGTACAAGGCCATCGCCGAGAAGCGCAGCGTTCGCAAGTTGTACGTCGAGACCCTCGTGGGTCGCGGCGACATCACGTTGGAAGAAGCCGAGCAGGCCCTCGATGATTTCCAGCGAAAGTTGCAGGTGGCCCTGGACGAGACCCGCGCGCACGCGCCGGCTCCCACCAAGGTGGCCAAGCCTCCCAAGCCCGTCGGTGTTCTTCCGCACGTGAACACGGGCGTGGAGCGGGCGACCCTCGATCGGATCTTCGCCCAACTCACCAACTATCCCGCGGACTTCACGCCCCATCCGAAGTTGGCCAAGCAGTTCGAGGCCCGTGCCAAGGCGTACAACGAACAGGGCGACATCGAATGGGCCACCGGCGAGGCGTTGGCCTTCGGTTCGTTGGTGCTGGAGGGTTGTCCGGTGCGTTTGGCCGGCGAGGACTCGCGACGCGGCACCTTCAGCCAGCGACACGCCGCTCTGATCGACAACACCAACGAGCGGGTGTGGATCCCGTTGTCGGAACTGCCCGGTGCGGAGAAGTTCTGGGTGTACGACTCGCTGTTGTCCGAGTACGCCGCCGTCGGATTCGAGTACGGCTACGCGCACGCGAATCCCGAGGCACTGGTGCTGTGGGAGGCGCAGTTCGGCGACTTCGTCAACGGCGCCCAGATCATCATCGACCAGTACATTGTGGCCGCCGAGGACAAGTGGAACCAGCACAACGCGATGGTCATGTTGTTGCCGCACGGATACGAGGGTCAGGGTCCCGAGCACAGCTCGGCGCGCATCGAGCGCTTCCTCACCCTGTGCGCCGAGGACAACATCCAGGTGGTGAACGCCACCACGGCCGCGCAGTACTTCCACGTGCTGCGTCGTCAGATGCACCGCGAGGTGCGCAAGCCCCTGATCATCTTCACGCCCAAGGCACCCTTGCGCATGAAGGAATCCCGTTCGCGCATCAGTGAGCTCGAACCGGGCACCTCGTTCCAGGAAGTGCTCGACGACCCGACGGTCACCGACCGCGCGTCCGTGAAGCGCGTGGTCTTCTGTTCGGGCAAGGTGGCTTGGGACGCCATGGCCGAGCGCAACAAGCGCAACGCTCCGGTGGCCGTCGTGCGCGTGGAGCAGTTGTATCCGTTCCCGATCGAGCAGATGACGCAGATTCTCGCGAGCTATCCCAACGCCCGCGAGGTGGTCTGGCTGCAAGAGGAACCCAGCAACATGGGTCCGTGGCATTTCGTCGAGCACCGGTTGTGGCGCATCAAGGATCAGGGCTACGACCTACGGCACGTCGCGCGCGTGGCCAGCGGTAGTCCGGCCACCGGGTCCAAGACCGTGCACGATCAGGAGCTGGCCGACCTGATGGACGAGACGTTCCAGAATCTCTGACCGCGCGCGGTCAGCGCAACGTCAGTCCGAGGATCGCCTCCAGATCGGCGATGGCCTGATCGGCCCCCACCACCTTGATGGTGCGCATGCCCATGCCGGCGGCGGGCTTCAGATTGATCCCCAGATCGTCGAGAAAGACGCACTCGGCGGGTGACACCGAGAGCATCTCGCAGGCGATCTCGTAGAAGCGCGGCTCGGGTTTGCGGACACCCACCTTGGAGCTCTCGACGATGGCGTCGAAGCGTTCCATGATCAGATCGATCTCGGCCTCGCGGCGGTTCGTCGGTCGCTCGGTGACGCCGTCTCCGCCGATCATGTTGTTGGTGAGGCACGCGGTCTTGAAGCCGGCGGCCTTCACCAGGTCGAGCGCGCGGACCATCTCGGGTCGAATGTCCCCCTTGAGCACCATCAGAACGTCGGCCCCACGAATGGCGAAACCCGCGCGGGCGGCCTCCTCGGAGAAGGCCTCGTCGAACTGGGCGGCGGAGATGTCGCTGCGTTCGAACCTCGCCCAGGCGTTGCGGTCGGGGTCGGTGGCGTTGATCCGGCGGATGGTGTCCGGCGGGACGCCGATCCGGGCTTCCAGTCGGTTGAAGGCCTCGAACGGGCTGGTGAGGATGACCCCGCCGAAGTCCCAGAGCACGGCCGAGATCGAGGTTGAACCGGTCACAGTCCGATCGTAGGGCTATCCCCAGTGCCGGTCCCCATTGGTGGTTGACTGGCGGGGTGCCCAGACATGTCATCGTCGACGGCTCGAACATCGCCACCGAGGGTCGTTCGAAGCCCAGCTTGAAGCAACTGAATGAAGCCGTGATGGCCTTCATGGCCGATCATCCCAAGGACGTCATCACGGTCATCGTGGACGCCACCTTCGGACACCGAATCGACGCCAAGGAGACCAAGGCGTTCGACAAGGCGGTCGAACACAACGAGTTGGTCACCCCTCCGGCGGGCACCGTCGGTCGGGGAGACGGATTCGTTCTCAGCATCGCTCAGAAGGTCGGCGCGTCCATCCTGTCGAACGACAGCTACCAGGAGTTCCACGGTCAGTATGCATGGTTGTTCGACGAGGGCCGACTGATCGGCGGCAAGCCCGTTCCGAACGTCGGATGGGTGTTCGTCAACCGCACCCCGGTGCGCGGTGACAAGAGCCGTCGCTCCATTCGTGACGCGGAAAAGGGTGGCAAGAAGGAATCGGCGCCCAAGGTGAAGGTGAGCGCGGAGGCGATGAAGCCGATGCCCGTCCCCAAGTCGCCGCCGCCGGGCGCGACGTTGCCCTCGAAGAAGGCGGCCGCGGCACCGGTGGGCAAGACCGTCAACGACGTTCTGCCGTTCCTGCAGTTCGTGGAGAAGCACGGAGTCGGTTCGATCGTGACGGGTGTGGTCGACAGCTACTCGTCGCACGGTGCCTACGTGCTGATCGGTGACGTGCGTGGATACGTGCCGTTGCGCCTCTACAGCAGCCCGCCGCCCCGTTCGGCTCGCGAGGTGATGAAGCTGGGCGACAACATCACGCTCGAAGTGGTGGAGATCATCCCGGGACGTCGCAGCATCGATCTGAAGCCGGCGTCGGCCACGTCGGTGGCCGAGAAGGCCGCGCCCGCCAAGAAGGCGGCTCCGGTCAAGAAGGCGGCTCCGGAGAAGAAGGCCGCGCCCGCCAAGAAGGCGGCACCGGTGAAGAAGGCGGCTCCGGCGAAGAAGGCC
>WLEG01000297.1 GCA_009704425.1 Actinomycetota bacterium
CTGAGCCACGGAGGCGTTGAGGCTTCCGGTCACCGGATCCTCGACCGTGACACCGCCGGACGAGTAGAAGGCCCGTACCTCGTAGGCGAACTTCGAACCCGCCTCGTGTGCGCCAACCACGCCCAGCGAGCGGCGTATCTCACGTGGTCGGATCGCCAACACTTCGGCCGCCGAACCGAGCAACACGCCGATCCAACCCGGGCCGTTGTCCACCCAGGCCGCGTCGACGATCGCGCCACGTTCGATCCCTAGGGAGTCGGCGATCTCGTCGATCGTCGGATCGTCCACCGGGCCACCACGCAGCAGCGGGGGAGCGGCAAAGGCGAGTCCGGACTCCGTCATCCGGACTTTCACCAGACCGACGCCGCATTCCTGCACGATGACGTCGGCCGAAGCGGGTACGCCGCCGTTGGACGACCACACGTGGGCCGAGCCCAAGGTGGGGTGGCCGGCGAAGGGCAGCTCCTCGGTGGGAGTGAAGATACGAACGCGGTAGTCGGCTCGCGGGTCGGTCGGCGGCAACAGGAACGTGGTCTCGGAGAGGTTGGTCCACCGGGCGAGCCGTTGCATCTCGGCTGGTTCGAGTCCCTCGGCATCGACGACCACCGCCAACGGATTGCCCGAGTACGGCTCGGACGCAAAGACGTCCACTTGGGCGAAGCGACGGATCATCGGGAAAGTATCACCACGAAGGGGAATCGACGTCAAGAAAACCGGCGGTTCGTTAAAGTGCGTCCATGATGTCGGACACGCCCAGTCCCGAGGAGCTCGAGCGGGTGCTCGACGATCGAGCCGCGATCGAAGTCGGTGACGTCGACCGTTCCGTTCGGGTCGATCACGTGCGCGCCGAGAACGTGGTGGCGGCGAAGTACTGGGGCGGTTTCCAGCCTCGGATCATCGCCACGTTCCTGGTGTTCTCGATCTGCTGGGGTGGGGTCGTGTACCTCGGTGCCACCGGCCAAGTCTCTCTGTGGCTCGGTTTGTTGCTCAACTCGGTCTTCGCGTCCACGTTCTACATGCCTCTTCACGAAGCCGCTCATCGCAACATCTGGGGTCGCACGTCACGTGGTCGTCGCTTGGAGGATGTCATCGGCGCTCTGTGTTCGATCCCTACCGGCATCGAGTTCTCCTCGCACCGCGCCGGCCACATGCGCCACCATGCGCACACGAACGATCCGGCACGTGATCCCGATCATTTCACCGAAGGTCCCATGCGGGATCTTCCGGCCAAGTTCTACGGGATGACGCTGCTCTACGCCTTCTTGCCGTTCTTCGCGTTGATCAAGCCTCTGCGCGTGTTGTTGCCGAAGGCGTTGCGGGCGAAGTTGTCCGAACGTGACGGCAGCAAGGCCGAAGGTAAGGCTCAACTGCGGTACTGGTTGTTGTCCACGATCGTGTTGGTCGTGTGTTTCGTCACCGGCAACGGTCTCACGGCACTGGCGCTGTGGTGGTTGCCCGCGCGAATCCAGTTGTGTTGGTTGATGTTCATCTTCGCGTGGTACCCGCATCACCCCGCCAACGAGACCAGCCGCTATCGCCACACCCGGGTGGCGGTGTTTCGCGGTTCCGGGCTGCTGATCCGCGGACACGATCACCACGCGTTGCACCACCTGTACCCCCGCGTTCCTCATTACCGGTTGAAGGCGTTGTGGAGTGAGATGGCACACGATCTGGTCGCCAAGGGCGTTCGCGCCGAGGGTCGGGCGATCGGCGCCACCGGTCCCGTCGTCTGGTGAATCCCGTTCGCCCACGATGACGACTCACCGGGTGACGGTTCGCGGTCGATTCGGCCCGCTCTCGGACGACGCCCGATCCCAACTGCGTCGTCACCTTGACGAGCACGATATTCTTCTTT
This sequence comes from Actinomycetota bacterium, assembly GCA_009704425.1. Lineage (GTDB taxonomy): Bacteria > Actinomycetota > Acidimicrobiia > Acidimicrobiales > Ilumatobacteraceae > Casp-actino8. Next base: position 1,856 of record WLEG01000297.1, read on the forward strand.
CCGCCTACACCGCCGAGGGAACGTTGACCTACGACCATCGCATCGACTTCTTCAACCTGCGGTACGAGATCACGGGTGAACCCGATTCCGACTCCGCCGGCTCGACGGGGCTCGACCGCGCCGAGAGGTTTCTCTCGGTCATGGGCTGGTCCCATCGGGGACTGAAGGCAACGGTCGTCGACATGTCCGAGGTCTGGCGCGTCGACTGAACCCCCGCCGACGCGTGGCCGGCACCGATCTCGCTGTGCCTAACGTGGGGACGTGAGTTCAGAGAACTGGTGGAAGTCCGCCGTCGTGTACCAGATCTATCCGCGGTCGTTCGCCGACTCCAACGGTGACGGCGTCGGCGATCTGCGGGGAATCCTGGCGAAGCTGGACTATCTGCAACACCTCGGAGTCGACGTGCTGTGGCTCTCGCCCGTGTACAAGTCTCCGCAGGACGACAATGGCTACGACATCAGCGACTACGAGGACATCGACTCGGTGTTCGGCACGCTGGCCGACATCGACCAGTTGATATCAGCGGTGCATGCGCGTGGCATGCGGTTGGTGATGGATCTGGTGGTGAACCACTCCAGCGACGAGCATCCGTGGTTCCTCGAGAGTCGCGCCAGCCGTGACAATCCGAAGCGCGATTGGTACTGGTGGCGCCCGGCCCGTGACGGGTTCGAGCCCGGTGCGCCGGGTGCCGAACCCACCAACTGGCGGGCGTACTTCTCGGGCTCGGCGTGGGAATTCGATTCCACCACCGGTGAGTACTTCCTGCACCAGTTCACCCGCCGTCAACCCGACCTCAACTGGGAGAACCCCGATGTCCGGCGCGCGGTGTACGACATGATGAACCGCTGGATCGAGCGAGGCGTCGACGGCTTCCGGATGGATGTCATCAACCTGTTGTCGAAGACCGAGCCGTTCACCGATGGGCACATGTACTTCGCGATGGCGAACGGGCCCCGCATGCACGAGTTCCTGCAGGAGATGAACCGTGAGGTGTTGGCCGGCAAGGGTCTCATCACCGTCGGCGAGATGCCCGGCGTGACGGTGGAACAGGCCGAGCACTACACGGATCCGGCGCGTCGCGAACTGAACATGGTCTTCACCTTCGAGCACATGCACCTCGACGCGGTGCCCGGCGAACCGAAGTGGAGTCCGCGCCCGTTGCCGCTCGTGGAATTGAAGACCAATCTGGCCAAGTGGCAGACCGGCATCGTGAACGGTTGGAACTCGCTGTATTGGAACAACCACGATCAACCACGCTC
>WLEG01000298.1 GCA_009704425.1 Actinomycetota bacterium
CTCGACGTCGACTCCGAGACCGGGAACGTCCGCGTCACGTATCCGTGACGGTCGCTGGGCTCAGCCCGTGTTGGTCGCTGGGCTCAGCCCGTGACGGTCGCTGGGCTCAGCCCGTGTTGGTCGCTGGGCTCAGCCCAGTGCCGCGATCGCGGCTTGCACCGCCAGCACACGGCGTGCGTTGTCCACGTGCAGGTTCTCGATCATGCGTCCGTCCACGGTGATCACTCCACGTCCCTCGGCGGTTGCTTCCTCGAACGCGGCGATCACGCGCCGCGCGTAATCGACCTCGTCGGCCGACGGGGCCCACACGTCGTTGGCGATCTCCACCTGTGAGGGGTGAATCAGCGTCTTGCCGTCGAAGCCCATCTGGGCACCCTGCACGCACTCGTCGCGGAACGCATCCAGATCCTTCACGTCGTTGAACACGCCGTCCAGGATCACCTTGCCGGCCTCACGGGCACCCAACAGAGCCGTGGCCAGGTGGGGCGTCAACGGCGCACGACCGCGCACCTGCGTGGCCCGCAGTTCCTTGGCCAGATCGTTGGTGCCCATCACCAACGTGGCCACGCGCGGGTGCGAGGCGATGGCCCGCACGTCGAAGATGGCCGTGGGGGTCTCGATCATGGCCCAGATCTTCATGCTCCCGGGCGCTCCGGCGGTGGCCAGTGCCGACGACACGGCCTCCACTTCCTTCAGCGAGTTGATCTTGGGGATGACCACCGCCGAGACCCCGGCCACCGCGGCCGCGGCGATGTCGTCGGCGCCCCACGGCGTGTCGAGTCCATTGCAGCGGATGGTCAATTCCTTGGCGCCGTACTCACCACTTCGCGCCGCGGCCACGGCGTTGCGCCGCGCGTCGGGCTTGGCGTCGGGAGCCACGGCATCTTCCAGATCGAAGATGAGCGCGTCGGCCGGAATGGCCTTGGCCTTGTCGAGGGCGCGCTCGTTGGCGGCCGGCATGTACAGAACGGAACGACGGGGACGTAGGTCGGACATGGGTTTCTCCAAAGGCTGGGGATCGTGTTTCTCAGAACTTGTGGTTTTAGAACTGGTAGATCTTGGCCAGCTCGGGGTCGCGGGCCGACAACTCGCGGGCCAGTTGCACCACCACGCGGCACTGCTTCACGGAGGCATCGTCCTCCATCTTGCCGTCGAGCATGATGGCACCGGTGCCGTCGCCCATGGCCTCGATCACGCGCATGGCGTGGGCCACGTCACTGGCGCGGGGGCTGAACACGCGACGGGCGATGTCGATCTGGGCCGGGTGCAACGACCACGCGCCGACGCAACCGAGCAGATACGCGTTACGGAACTGGTCTTCGCACGCGACGACGTCCTTGATGTCACCGAACGGACCGTAGAACGGAAGGATGCCGTGCATCACGCAGGCGTCCACCATTCGGGCCATCGTGTAGTGCCACAGGTCCTGTTGATACGTGGCGCGCGGGGCGTCGGGCTGATCGGCGTTGGGGTCCTGGCGCACCACGTAATCCGGATGGCCGCCACCGACGCGGGTGGTCTTCATGCGTCGGTTCGCCGCCAGGTCGGCCGGTCCGAGCGACAGACCCTGCATGCGCGGAGACGCACCACAGATCTCTTCCACGTTGGCCACGCCGCGCGCGGTCTCGAGGATGGCGTGAATCAGCAGCGGCTTCTTCAATCCGGCCTTGGCCTCCAGTTGGGCCAGCAAGCGATCGACGTAGTGGATGTCCTCGGGGCCCTCCACCTTGGGGATCATGATGACGTCGAACTTGTCGCCGACCTCGGTGACGATGGTGGTGAGATCGTCGAGAGCCCACGGCGAGTCGAGGCTGTTCACGCGGGTCCACAACTGCGTGGTGCCCATCGGAACCGTCTTGGCCACCTTCACCAGACCGGCGCGGGCCGCCTCTTTGTCGCTGGCCGGAACGCCATCCTCCAGGTTGCCCAGGATGATGTCGACCGTGGGGACGATGTCACCCAACTTGGCGACCATCTTCTCGTTGGACGGCGGGAAGAAGTGGATCATCCGGCTGGGGCGGAAGGGGATCTCGCGGATCGGCTCGGGGGCTCCGACGGCGAGGGGTTTGAAGAAGTCCTTGGCGCTGCGCACGAGTCAAGGGTAGGTCGCCCAGCGGTCTTTGGGGGAGTTCGGCGCCGTCACACCACCTGACCACCACCTGACCACCACGAGACCACCACCTGACGACCACCTGACGACCACCTGACCACTACCTGACCACCACCTGATCACCACCTGATCACCACCTGACCACGACGACTCATGGGTACCCTTGACCGTCGTGCCCGACCGCGATTCTCTCCTCACCATCGACTCACGGCCCATCGACGCGGTGCTCTTCGACGCCGGGGGCATCTTCGTGATCCCCGACCCCACGGTGTTGGCGCCGTTGTTGGCGTATTACGGGGCCAGCGCCGATCTGGCGGCGTATCACCGGGCCCACTACCGGGGCATGGCGGCCAAGTCGGCGGCGGGATCCGACGAACGGGACTGGGACGTGTACAACGAGGCCTACGTGCGCAGTGTCGGGGTGCCCGACCATGACGTGGAGGAAGCGGCCATCGCTCTCGACCGTTCGCGCAGCGCCTACCTGTGGCGCCACGTGTTGCACGACAGCGTCGTCGCATTGCGCGCGTTGCACGAGCGCGGCGTACCCATCGGAGTGGTGAGCAACGCCACCGGTCAGATCGAGTCGGTGTTGGCGCGCACCGCGGTGTGCCAGGTGGGCGACGGTCCGGGTGTCCCGGTGCGGGTGGTGATCGACAGTCACGTGGTGGGGGTGGCCAAACCCGATGCCGGCATCTTCGACCACGGCCTGCGCGCGTTGCCCGACATCGATCGGTCCCGCGTGGCGTACGTGGGTGACTCGGTGACCATGGACGTTCACGGTGCGCGCAACGCGGGTCTGTTTCCGGTGTTGCTCGATCCGTACGACGACCATGCGGGCGCCGACTTTCATCGCGTGAAAAGTCTGGGTGAATTGTTGTGAGAACATCCCGTGAGTGTTTCCCGTGAGTGACGTTCCTGGTGCCGGCGTATCGCCCCGCTGGGTGGAATGGCGTCGCACCGTGGACCTGGTGAAGTACGACCAACGCTGGGACGCCATGGCAGC
>WLEG01000299.1 GCA_009704425.1 Actinomycetota bacterium
TGAACACCTGGACCTGTGACGACCCGGCGCGAATGCAGGAGTTGATCGACTGGGGGATCGACGGCATCTGCACGAACATCCCCGACGTGGCCTTGGCCGTGGTCGCACGGACGTCAGGCGGGGAAGAGTAACTTCACCGCGTCGGGCACGTGTCGGAAGTGCAGCCGACCGGTCTCGCCCAGATAATCACCGTCCACCTGATAGGGGAACGGGGTGTGGTGCTCCACGATCAGTTCGTGGACGTCGTCGAAACGCGCCACGTTCTCGTTGGGCGTCACGCCACCACCGCGCAACGCGCCGGCGAGAGTGCGGATGATCGCCACGGCCGACATGGTGCGGAACGTCACCGCCACGAGTGGTTTGTCCAGACCGGCCTCGGGAGACAGGTCGAGGGGACGATTGCCGAGGAACGAATACGGGTTGGTGTTCAGGACCACGGTGAAATACCCGTCGTCGACACGACGCGTGGGATCGAAGCGATCGGCCGTGAGCCCCGTGGACTCCGGGTCGAGACCGCCCGGTCCGCCGATGGCTCCGTCGGCGGTGACGCTGAAGTGCGGCCGTGAACGGTCGTAACCGAACATCCACGTCTTCAACGCGGCGTAGATGAAGAGTGGGTGACCGGCCCAACGCTTCAGAGAGGCCCGCGTCTCGACGGTGCGCACCACCGCGGCGTCGTAGCCGATGCCCGTGTGGAAGCAGAAGAAGCGACCGTTCACCCGGCCGAGCCCGATGGGGCGGATGTTCGCCTCGGGGTCGGCCAGACCCTTCACCAACAGGTCCACGGCCGCCACCGGGTCGTTGGGCAGACCGATGGTTCGGGCGAACACGTTGGTGCTGCCCCCGGGCAACACGCCGAGGGCGGTTTCGGTGCCCGCGACCCCGGTGGCCACCTCGTTGAGGGTGCCGTCGCCTCCGAACGAGATCACGAGGTCCACCCCGCGGTGGGCGGCGTCCTGGGCGAAACGGGTGGCGTGACCTCGGCGGTTGGTCTCCACCACCTGCACGTCATGGGCCCGCGACAAGGCCCGATGGACGATGACCGTGTTGCGGGCGGTCACCGAGGAGGCGAAGGAGTTGACGACCAGCAGGATGCGCACCGGGACCGACCGTACCAGCCGCCACCGGAGGGCCTGAGTCGTCGGTCACCAGCCCGCTTTTCCGGGGTGGCGGGTTGTGCGAACCGGCGCCCCAGACAGCAGAATGTGACCCTTATGAACATCATCGTCTGTGTCAAGCAGATCCCCGATCCGGCCAACCCGGGTGCCCTCGACGGAAACAACGCTCTCAAGCGCGACGGCAAGCTCATCCTCGACGAGTCCGACAGCTACGGCGTCGAGATGGCGTTGCAGTTGGTCGATGCCGCCGGTGGCGGAGAAGTGAACCTCGTGTCCATGGCTCCCAACAGCGAGACCGCCGGTCTGCGCACCGCGTTGGCGATGGGTGCGGCCAAGGCCGTGCTCGTGAGCGATCCGGCTCTGCAGGGCAGCGATGCACTCACCACCGCCAAAATCCTCGCCGCCGCCGTGCAGCGTCTCGGTGGCGCCGACCTGATCATCGCGGCCACCGAGTCCAGCGATGGTTACACCGGCACCGTTCCCGAGCAGATGGCCGAAGTGCTCGGTCTTCCCTCGGTGACCTTCGCCAAGAAGGTGTCCATCGAAGGTGGAGTTCTGAAGGCCGATCGTCAGACCGAAGAGGGTTACGACGAAGTCACGTGCCCGCTGCCCGCGTTGATCTCGGTCACCGCCGGTGTGGTGGAGCCGCGCTACCCGAGCTTCAAGGGCATCATGGCCGCCAAGTCGAAGCCGGTCGAAGAAGTGAAGGCGTCCGATCTCGGCGTCACCCCGGTCGGTTGGGACGGCGCCGGCCAGAAGATCACCAGCGTCACCCAGGCCGAGGCCCGCGCGGCCGGTGAGGTCATCGAGGACGACGGCGAAGCGTTCGGCAAGATCGTGGCCTTCCTCGAAGGTCTCAAGGTCATCTGAGTCAACGGAAACACGGAGAACGGACAGAACAATGGCAATCAACAACATTTGGGTTTTCGCTCAGGTTTCCAACGGTGCGCCCACCTCGGCGTCGCTCGAACTCGTCACCAAGGCGCGCAGCCTCGGTGGTTCGATCGGCGTGTGGGTGGCCGGTGACGGCGCCGCGGTGGCGGGCGTGCTCGGTGAGTACGGCGCGACCAAGGTGTACGGCGTCGATTACGGCAACAACCTCGCCGGTGCGGCCGTGGCGTCGGCCATGAAGTCGGTCATCGACGGTGGCGACGCGCCCGACCTCGTGATGTTCCCGCAGTCGTACGAGGGCCGCGACGTCATGTCGCGTCTGTCGGTCAAGCTCGACCGCACGGTTCTCACCAACAACATCGAGATCGTGGCCTCGGGTGACTCGGTCACCGTCACCACCCCCATCTTCGGTGGCAACACGTTGGTGGCCACCACCTTCACAGGTGGCGCCCCCTACCTGGCCGCCTTCCGCCCCAAGTCGTTCGCTCCCGAGGCGTCCGGCGGAGCCGCCGCGGCGGTTCAGGCCGTCAGCGTCCCCGATCTGGGTGCCACCGGCACGGCCAAGGTGACCGCCGTTCACGTCGAGGAGACCACCGGTCCCAAGCTCGACGAAGCCGACATCGTGGTGTCGGGCGGACGCGGTCTCGGTGAGAGCGTGAAGTACGAGATGGTCGAGCAGTTGGCCAAGATCCTCAAGGGTGCCCCCGGTGCCTCGCGTGCGATCGTCGACGCCGGCTGGGTTCCCTACAGCTACCAGGTGGGTCAGACCGGCAAGGTCGTGAAGCCGAGCGTGTACATCGCGGCCGGCATCTCGGGCGCCACCCAGCACATGGTGGGAATGAAGGGCTCGAAGAACATCATCGCGATCAACAAGGACAAGGAGGCGCCGATCTTCGGAATCGCCGACCTCGGCATCGTGGGCGACGTCCACAAGGTGCTTCCGAAGTTGATCGAAGCCCTCGAAGGTCGCTGAGTTCCCGGCCGTCAGGCCGAGTCACGGGCCAACAGCCCGAACGACAGTCCGTCGATCGGATCGACGGCGATGAGGCTCAACTCGTAGCCCGTCGTCGTCGCATCGTCGAAACGGAACCACA
>WLEG01000003.1 GCA_009704425.1 Actinomycetota bacterium
AGGGCAATCTGCTCGCGCGCGCCACGCAGTTCTCCTCCGATTTGTCGATCGTCGACCTCGACGTGGACGCGCCGAAGGCGTCGACCATCACGCCGATCATGGAGCGTTCCGAGGAGTTGTACGAGGCTCTCGTTCTCGGAACCCGCGACTACGTGCGCAAGAACAAGTTCAGCGACGTGGTGATCGGTCTCTCGGGCGGAATCGACTCGTCGTTGGTGGCCGCGGTGGCCGTCGATGCGTTGGGTGCCGAGCACGTGCACGGCGTTTCGATGCCCTCGCGTTACTCCTCCGACGGCTCGCGGACCGATGCGCAGGAACTCGCCGAAGCGTTGGGCATCGACATCCGCACGATCTCGATCGAACCCGTGTTCCAGTCGTATCTGGAGATTCTCGGGCCCAGCTTCGAGGGCCGTTCGGCGGACCTCACCGAGGAGAATCTGCAGAGTCGTTGCCGGGGCCAGATTCTGATGGCGCTGTCCAACAAGTTCGGGTGGATGGTTCTCACCACCGGGAACAAGAGCGAGATGGCGGTGGGATACTTCACCATTTACGGCGACTCGGTGGGTGGTTACGCGGTCATCAAGGACCTCTTGAAGCTGGACGTGTTCGCCTTGAGCCGTCACGTGAACGAACGCGCCGGGCGCACGATCATCCCCGAATCCGTGTTGACGAAGCCACCGTCGGCCGAGCTACGACCCGACCAACGCGACGACCAGAGTCTCCCGCCCTACGAAGTTTTGGACCCGATCCTGTCGCTCTACGTCGAACAGGATCGCACCGCCTCGGAGATCATCGATCTCGGTCATCCGGAGGATGTCGTCCGACGCATCGCCCGGTTGGTGGACGTGAACGAATACAAGCGACGTCAATGCCCGCCCGGGGTGCGCGTGAGCGAGAAGGCGTTCGGGAAGGATCGGCGTTTGCCGATCACGAACGGATACCGCGGCTGAAGGCCGCGAGCGACGCGATCATGCCGAGAGCCATGACGGCTCCGACCACGGCAGGAACGTCGATGCCGAACCGGTCGTAGGCCGCCGTGGCCACCACCGACATGGAAGCGCGACCCAGCATTCCGCCGGCCAACACGATGCCCAATCCGCGTCCGGGCGCCTCGGGGATGAGATTGGCGGCCAGTGGCAACAGGCTGACGATGGCGAACTCGAATCCCAACAGGAACAGTCCGAGCATGACGAGGCCCGGGACCTGTTGGGTGTGGAGCGCGGCCAACAGCAACCCGGACGGCACGATGAGCAACGCGCCGGCGATGGCACTGCGCTCCTTGCCCCACACGTCGGTGCGACGGGCACTGGTGACGGAGGCCAGAAGTTCGAACGCGCCCAATCCGAACGCCACGGCCGCGATGCCGGCCTCGGTGAATCCGAACTCGTCCTCCAACCACGAGCCGAAGGTGACGAACATGGCCTGGCTGGAGGCCATGAGGAAGAACATCGCCGAGAAGACGAGATAGCCACGCCGTGGCATCGCCGCGGCGATCGCGTCGCGTTCTCGGACCGAACCCGCGACGTCGTGCGGGTCGAGGCGTGATCCGATGACGACGGCCATGATTCCCACGGCACCGGCGCCCACGGCGTACCCCCAACGCCACGACGTTTGAGACGCCACCAGACCCATCACGGTGACGCCCACCAACAGACCCAGGGCCCACGAGGTCTCGGTGATGCCGATCACCCGACCACGCCGCTCGTAATCCACGTGGTCGTTCACCCACGCGCTGAGCCCGATGTCGAAGAAGAACTTGGAGACGCTGATGAGGAGAATGCCGACGACGAAGACCCACATGTTCGGGCTGGCGGCGGCCACCACGGCGGCGGCGGAGATACCGAGCAGGCCGCCGGCCATCGCGGTGCGGCGGTGCATGCGGTCGACGAACGATCCGAGAAGTGGCGACGCGCCCATGGCCAACTCGGTGATCATGAGCGCCACGCCGAGACGGGTGAGGCTGATGCCGAAGTCGTCGCTGATGCTGGCGAGGAAAGGTGGGGCGAACCGGAAACAGGCGTTGGCCGTGAGGCGCGCCGTGGTGAGCGGCAGCACGTGTCGACGCGTTTCGGCCGAATAGGAGTCGTCGAGGAAGCGGTCGACCAGTCGCGTCTTCAGCATTGCGCGTCCGGATCGTCGTCACCATCGGAGGACTTCGCGATGAGGTAGCCGATGGCGCGCTCGGACTTCGGGTAGCGATTGACGATGGTCCAGAAGTCGGGCCCGTGGCCCGGCACGTGGAGGTGGGCGAGTTCGTGCACGATGACGTAGTCGAGTACCCAGGTGGGGAAGCCCACGAGTCGGGTGGAGATGCGGATGTCGGATCGAGACGGCGTGCACAGTCCCCACACGGATGTGAGGTTGTCGGCCCAGGCGATGGACGCGGGCGTGCGCAACGAGAACGTGCGGGCCAAACGCGCGGCTCGGTCGGCGAGGTCGATGTCGTGGGTGGCCAGACGACGACGGAACCGCCGCACCATGTCGGCCACGCTGGATTTCTCCTCGTCGGCGCTCATCCACGACGGGATGGAGACGCGCAACACGTCGCCGACCATCTGGGCGCTGATGCTGCGACGTCGCTTCTTCGAGCGGATCACCTCGACGCGGAACGGATCACCGGTCGTTTCGAGACGAGCGTCGACGTGTTCCGGATCGAACAAGCGGGGCGCGGGTTCGGGGGTCATCGGTTCATTCCACCGCGCCGGTGTTGCGCAATTCGTCGGCGATGAGTTCGAGCGGGAACAAGAGGGAGCCGTTGCGCCACGTTCCGTCGCCGGCGTGTTCGAACCATCCGCCGGCCAGATTGGGGAAGCGGGTGTCGGGGTCGCCGAAGTGTTGCCGCAACAGGCGCAACACGCCACCGTGGGAGACCACCAGCACGCACCCGTCGGGATGCTCCGACGCGATGGCCGCCAGTGCCGCCGTGGCCCGTTCGACCGTGGACTCCACGGTCTCGAAACCCGGGGGTCGACGGTTGTCGGTCAGGTAGCCGGGCCAGTCGCGATCGATCTCGTCGGGGGTGAGCCCCTGCCATTCGCCGGCGTGGTTCTCGCGCCAACGGACGTCGGTGGTCACCCGCGCGCACCCGACGACGTCGGAGATCAGTTGCCCGGTCACCCGCGCCCGCTCGAGGTCGCTGGTGACGACGGCATCGAAGGGCGGGCACTCGGTGGCCAACAGGCCCGCGGCCGACACCGCCTGTGATCGACCGAGATCGGTGAGGGGCGGATCGGCCTGACCCTGCCAGCGACGAACCGCGTTCCAGGTGCTCTGACCGTGGCGGAGGACGAGGACTCTGGTGCCGGGATGGCGTCCGCTGTTCGTCACAGACGACGAGGGTACTGCCGGTACGCTCGGCGACGTGGCCTCCCTTCGACTGTTCGCACGGGCGCGCGAGATCGCCGGAACGGGTGCGGCCGACGTCCCGGGGGCGACGGTCGACGAGGTGGTGGCCGAGGCGGTTCGCCGTTTCGGTCCGGACTTCGCCGAGCTCCTTGCGAGTTGTCGGATCTGGCTGAACGGAGAAGCGGTGTCCGGTTCGACGGCCGTGACCGACAAAGATGAGGTGGCGGTGTTGCCACCAGTCTCCGGAGGATGTCGATGAGCGAACAGAACCAATCTCTCGATCCGGCGTCTCTCGCGTTGGCCGATCTGCGCGCCGAGCGCGAGGCGTTGCGCAAGGACGAGGACGCGGTGTCGTTCGTTCGTCGATTGGCGCAGGGTCGGGTCGATCTGGTGGCCGCGGTTCGCGCCGGTCGTCGGGGCGGGTCCGCGGTGACCGCGGCCGACATCGTGAAGTCGGGCGTCGGCCCGGCGCCCAGCACCGGCTCGGTTCGTCCTCCGCGCGACACCGACATCGCCGGCGATCACCCTCTCCTGGCCGAGTTCGATGCCCTGTGCGATCGGTTGGGCTTCGACAACATGGCCGACCTCGACGAGGCGGCGCTCGACACCATGGAGGCCCAACTGCGGGCCTTCGAGGCCACGCAATCGGAGATCCGCCGACGTTTGTTCGATCGCATCGACGCGCTCACGGCCGAATTGGTCCGCCGTTATCGCGATGGTGGCGCAACGGTGGACGCCCTCCTCGACGGCTGAGTGAGATCCGACGGCTGATCGGGGATATTCCGGCCCGATCAGGGAAGTTTTTCACCTCGCCGGTAGTTTCAGCCCTCTGTGACACGCGTGGCCATGTTGTCCTTCCACACCTCGCCGCTGGCGCAGCCGGGTGTCGGCGACTCCGGGGGCATGAACGTCTACGTCCGCGAACTGGTGGCCGGCCTGGCCCACGCCGGTGTCGAGGTCACCACCTACACCCGTGAATGGAAGCGGGGCTTGCCGCGCGAGGTGTTGGTGGAACCCAACCACCGTGTCGTGCACGTGCCCGCCGGAACCCACGACCTTCCCAAGGAGGAATTGGAGTCCGTCATCCCGCGGTTCACCGATTTCGTCCTCGACGACATGCGAGGTCCGCGACCCGCCGATGTCGTCCACGCGAACTACTGGTTGTCCGGCATCGCGGGTCACTCCATCAAGCACGAACTCGGAATCCCGCTCGTGACGACCTTCCACACGTTGGCGCGGGTGAAGGCCGAAGGCGGAGATCCCGAGCCCGAGCGTCGCGAGCGCGCCGAATCCGAGATCATCGGGTGCGCCGACGCCATCTGCGTCAGTTGCGACGAGGAGGAGGAGCAGTTCGTCCGCCTCTACGGCACTCCTCCCGGTGGCCTCGAGATCGTGGCGCCCGGAGTGGAGCACGCGTTCTTCACCCCCGGCGATCGTCGCGGCGCGCGTCACGCATTGGGCATGGGCGACGGACCGGTGTTGTTGTTCGTCGGTCGCATCCAGCCATTGAAGGGCGTCGACGTGGCGGTGCGCGCGTTGGCGGCACTCGGTCGCACCGATGCGGAGTTGTACGTGGTCGGTGGTGCCAGCGGTTCCGAGGGCGACGTCGAGGTGCAGCGAGTGCGCGCGCTCGTCTCCGAACTCGGACTCGACGGGCGCGTGCACTTCGTGGCCCCGCAGGCGCACCACATCCTGTCCACCTACTACCGGGCGGCCGATGCGGTCTGGGTGCCCTCGCGTTCGGAGAGTTTCGGACTGGTGGCCCTCGAGGCGGCCGCGTGCGGCATCCCCGTGGTGGCCAATGCCGTGGGTGGCCTGTTGTCGTTGGTCGATCACGGTTCCACCGGATTCCTGGTGAACGACCGCGACCCCGAGCAGTTCGCCGCCTACACCGATCATCTGTTGCGCAACCCTTCGTTGGCCGCGACCATGAGGTCCGCCGCGGCCGAACGTGGACGTCGCTACACCTGGAGCTTCGCGGCGGCCCGTCTTCGCCGCGTTTACACCGACATCACGGCCCGGTCCCTCGTCAACTGCTCGTGAGCGACCTCTTCGACGACGAATCTCTGGCGGTCCTCGAGCGCCGCGTCGACGAATGGCTCGCCGCCATGAAGTCGTCGAACGAGACGATCCTGGCCATCGACATCGCCGAACCCGATCCGATGTTCCGCGCCCGCTGGTACGTGCGAATGCGCGGCGAAACCAAGGACTTCATCACCGTCTGGATCACCCTCGGTCAGCGAACGTTGCGATACGAGACCTACGTGATGCCCGCTCCGGAGGAGAACATCGCCGAGTTCAACGAACAACTGTTGCGTCGCAACGACCGGTTGGTCGGTGCCCACTTCTCGTTGGGTCTGGAGGACGCGGTGTACCTGCGCGGCGATCTTCCATTGAGCGGACTCACCGAACCCGAACTCGACCGAATCGTCGGTTCGTTGTACGCCCACGTCGAACAGTGCTTCCGACCGCTGTTGATGTTGGGATACGCGTCGCGTTTCGTCGACTGACCCCGGTCCGGCGATCCGACACCGACCGTGACACGGCTCGCCGGCACTCTCGCTTCGTCGCCCACCCGTGGCCGTCTCGTCGGCGTCGGTCGGGAAGTCGGCGCCGACGGGATATCGCCGAGCGTTAGCGTGACGGCATGTCGAACAACTCGCGGTCGAATCTGGTCGTCGTCGGTGGGGGCAACATGGGGGCGGCCCTGGTGGGCGGCCTTCTCGCGTCGTCCGCGGTCGATCCGGCCGATGTGTCCATCGTGGAGGTGGCCGAGGCCCGTCGTGAGCAGTTGGTCACCATGTTCCCGACGGTGAACATCGCCTCCGAGATCCCCCGCTGTGGTGCCGCGGTCATCGCGGTGAAGCCCCACGATGTTCCCGCCGCCGTCGCCACGGCCGTCTCCAGTGGGGCCACACGCATCCTGTCCATCGCCGCCGGGGTCACGTTGTCCACGCTCGAAGCAGCGGCCGGTGAAGGAGTGGCGGTGGTGCGCTCGATGCCGAACACGCCCGCGATGGTGAGACAGGGTGCGTCGGCGATCGCCGCTGGCCGTCACGCCGATGACGACGACGTCGCCTGGGCCGAATCCATTCTCGGTTCGGTGGGCACGGTGGTCCGGGTGTCCGAATCGCAGATGGACGCGGTCACCGGATTGGCCGGAAGCGGACCGGCGTACATTTTCCTCGTGGCCGAGGCTCTCATCGATGCAGGGGTGGAGGCCGGTCTCGAACGGCCGACCGCGGACGCTCTCGTGCGTCAACTGCTGGTCGGATCGGCCGCGTTGCTGTCCCAAGGTGAACCACCCGCCGACCTGCGCGCCAAGGTGACCTCACCCGGTGGAACCACCGCGGCCGGAATCGCGGTGCTCGAGAGTCATGAGGTGCGTGCGGCGTTCGTCGACGCGGTGCGCGCGGCCACCGAACGCGGACGCGAACTCGGGCGCGGTTGACGAAATTTCTTGCGCCGGTCCGCTGACATTTTTCGGCGACGTTTTCGGGATCTCGCAGGTCAGCGATTTAGTGAAAATCGAGGTCGATTCGTGCAGTGTGCAACCTTTGAAAATTTCCCCACGTGACACTTTTCTCTCGGCCGTATCTGTGCCTAACGTATGTCACAGGTCACAAGACCACCGGCTGATTCAGCCGGGAGACGCGCCCGCAAGGGCAGCGCCGACAGGGCCGGTGCCATCGGGGGGTTGGCACCGGCCCCGTCGCATTTACGGGCCGGTTTTTCCCGTCACGAACACCACGTTTCGCGTACGGACGGACACACTGTGTTCATGAGCGCGACACGATTCTCGACGATGTCGTTCCTGTCGGACCTCGGGCTCGGTTCCGAACACGTCGGCGTGGTGAAGGCCGTCATCCGCGAGGAGGCTCCGCACGTTGCGGTCATCGATCTGACGCACGACATCGCGCCGTTCGACGTGCGCGCCGCGTCGTTGGCGTTGGCGCGCGCCGTTCCGTATCTCACCGAAGGCGTGGTGATCGCGTGCGTCGATCCCGGTGCCGGGAGTGATCGTCGCTTGATCGGCGTCGAGGTGGCCGATGGTGCCGGCGTCTTCCTCGGTCCCGACAACGGGTTGCTCGCACCGGGCGTCGCACTCGTGGGTGGCGCCGGTCGTGCCGTCGTGCTCGATCGTGACGAGCATCATCTGAGTTCGCCCGGGTCCACGTTCGCCGCGCGCGACGTACTGGCGCCGGTGGCCGCGGCTCTGTGCAACGGCATCGACCTGTTCGACCTCGGCACGCCCATCGATTCGGGGATGTTGTTGCCCGGAGTGGTGCCGATCCCGCGCGAGGAGAACGGCGGACTCTCGTGCGAGGTTCTGTGGGTCGATCGATTCGGCAACTGCCAACTGAACGTGTCGCTCGACGACGTGCGCACGGTTCTCGGCGCCGACGTGACGCGGGTGCGAACCACCATCGGCCCCGACGTCCGCAGCTTCGAGGTGGTAACGGCATTCGATTCCCTCGGTGCGGGCGCCGCCGGACTGGTGGTGGATTCGACCGGATTGTTGTGCATCGCCGTCGGTCGGGCGTCGGCCGCGAACGAGCTGTCCGTGGGTGAGGGCGACCAGGTGTTCCTCTCCCCGGGTGGAGAACCGGCCCCCGCCAGCGTGTCGGTGACCATCTCGCCCTCGCGCTGATCGTCCGGTGCTCCGACGAGCCGGTCGTCGGGTCCGGCTAGGGTGAATCCATGCGTCCCGCCACCACGTTGACCATGGCCCTGTTGCTCGGCGCGATCTTCGTGGCGGGAATCATCTCTCTCCTCCAACTGTGAGGATGCGCGCGATGAGGAGGAACCAGTCATGAACCTGGCATCCATCGTCGACAAGCACGACGCGACCCGCCCGGCCGTCATCAGCCGCGGTCGCACCACCTCCTACGGGGAGTTGCGGGACCAGATCGAATCGTTCCGCGGCTCGCTGGGAGCCCTCGGGGTGGTGCCCGGCGACCGGGTGGCGCTGATGTGCGGCAACGGGCGCTGGTTCGTGGTGGCGTACATGGCCGTGGTCGGCGCCGGCGCCATCGCCGTGCCGTTGAACCCGTTGAGTCCGACGCCCGAACTCGAGGCCGAACTGGCCATCGTGGATCCCAAGGTGGTCTTGGTCGAGGCATCCGGTGTTTCGTCCTTTTCCGCCGTCGACCGCCGTCGACTTCCGTCCCTGGCGCACGTGGTCGTCACCGATGCCTCGAGCGCGTCGTCGGTGCAGGGGTCGGCGACCGTGCGCACGTTCGACGACATGCTCGGCGGACCGAAAGCGCGTTGGATAGAGGTGAACGACTCCGATCCGGCGGTCCTCATCTTCACCAGCGGAACCGCGGGTTCGCCCAAGGCCGCGATACTCACGCACCTCAATCTGTTGGAGAACATCTGCCAGAACTTCTCGACTTCCGATCACATTCAGGAGGGTGACGTGGTGTTCGGCGTCTTGCCGATGTACCACATCTTCGGCCTGAACGTGGTTCTCGGGATGTCGCTGATGGCCGGCGCGTGCGTCGTGCTCGTGCAGCGGTTCGATCCGGTGACCGCGGTGGAAACCTTCGCCGAACGGGGCGTGACGATCGTCCCCGGTGCGCCGCCGATCTGGGTGGCGATGTCGTTGATGGAGGGTCTCGACGCGTCGGCGTTCTCGACGGTGCGGCTCGCCCTCACCGGTGCGGCCCGCATGCCCGAGGACGCGTCGGAACGGCTGCGGGTCAGATTTGGACTCGATCTGCGCGAGGGGTACGGGCTCACCGAGGCGGCGCCGGTGGTGACCAGCTCGGTGGGCGTGCAGAATCGCCCGGGTTCGGTGGGTCGCGCGGTGGAGGGCATCGACGTTCGCATCGTCGACGAGTCGGGTAACGACGTGCCCGTGGGCGATTCCGGCGAGGTGTGGGTGAAGGGGCCCAACGTGTTCGCGGGTTACTGGAACGACCCCGAAGCCACCGCGCGGGTGCTCGATCGAGACGGTTGGTTGCACACCGGCGACATCGGCCTCGTGGACGACGACGGATATCTCTATCTGGTCGACCGAGCCAAGGACCTGATCATCGTGTCGGGTTTCAACGTGTACCCCGCAGAGGTCGAAGAGGTGTTGATGCGACACCCGGCGGTGTTCGAGGCCGGGGTGGTGGGAGTGTCGCATCCGCACACCGGAGAGGCGGTCCGCGCCTTCGTGGTGTTGAAGCCGGGGGCCGAGGCCGACGAGGACGCGTTGATCGATCACTGTCACGATCACATCGCGCGTTACAAGTGCCCGTCGAAGGTGTTGGTGGTGGACGAGCTACCGCACAACCGCTTCGGCAAACTGCTCCGACGCGCGTTGTGAACCCGCCGGCTTCACCGATGCGGTGAGGAATCCGGCGAACAGGATCACGACCCCCGCCAACAACGTGACGGCGAACGCCCGATCCTCACCGAGTCGTCCCGCCAACGTGCCGCTTCCCGACAGCACCAGGGTTCCGGTGGCGATGAGAAGATTGGCGAACGCGGTGCGGCGGGGATTCACGATCTGTCGCGATGCTCCGGCGGTGGCGGGCACCCGACCGCGCAACACGCGGACGATGGACCACACGGCGCCCACGATGATGACGAGCGCGGCCACGCCCGAACCGACCGCGGCGAACACCCGCGGGGCCACTCCGAACAGTTCGCTACCGCGTGGCAGACCCTCGCCGGTGATCGTGCCCGCGGGAGCCACGAGCACGACGCCCGTGGCCGCTCCGGACAAACCGATCAACCAGAGTCGGGTGACGTCTCCGATGCGACGACCGAACAACAGGTAGACGGTGCCCAGAGCCAGCCAGGGGACGTTCAGCACCGCGCCGGCGAGGAAGAAGACACGGAAGGACGCGAGGCTCCAGCCTCGGGCCTCGGCCCACCACAACGCCATCGATCCCAGAGCGAACAAGGCCAATGAAACGGCCCAGGCACCGTCGTGCGGTCGACGACGACGCAGCCATCGATCGAGTGTCGAAATCGCGAACGCCAAGGCGATCAAGGTCGCGGCGGCGGCGAGTGCGGCGTTCAACGTCACGCGTCGCAGGCTAGGACATCGACCGCTCGTCGACCGCCCGTCGGGACCGCCGGTTTGTCGGTGACGGATGACCGCCCGTCCACCCCGAAGACACCTCGGCGTAACTTCGTGAACATGATCACGAGGACCTAGCGTTTCGCCGATGGCCGATCGCCCCCGACGCCGAATCCCCGAGGCCACCGTGTCGCGGTTGCCCGTGTATCTGCGCTTGCTGAACGAGTTGGCCGATGCCGGCACGCACCACGTTTCGAGCGAGCAACTCGCCGAACTCGGTGGTGTCAACGCGGCCAAGGTTCGCAAGGACCTCAGCTACCTCGGCAGCTACGGCGTGCGAGGTGTGGGGTACGAGGTTCCCTATCTCGTGTACCAGATCCAGCGCGAGCTCGGTTTGAACCACGACTGGCCCGTCGTGATCGTGGGAGCGGGCAACCTGGGCCAAGCGCTGTCGGGTTACGGGGGCTTCGGTCAGAAGGGCTTCCCCGTGGCCGGGGTGGTCGACGTGGACCCGAGCAAGATCGGGTCGGTCATCGGCGGCGTGCGGGTGCGACACATCGACGAGCTACCGCAGATCGTGGCCTCCCGGTCCGTGTCGATCGGGGTGGTCGCGGTTCCGGCCGCCGGAGCGCAGGATGCCGCCGATCGGCTGGTGAAGGCCGGCGTGACCAGCATCTTGAACTTCGCCCCGGCCGTGATCGCCGTGCCCCGCGGAATCAACGTTCGCAAGGTCGATTTGGCCCTCGAACTGCAGATTCTCAGCTATCACGAGCAGAGTCGGGCCAACACCTTGCGCGCGGTTCCGGGCTCCGGCAAGAGCGCGAGCGCGTAGGGCGACGGCGCGGGTCGAGGGAATAAGGTAACCACCGTGTCCATCGTCGTTTTCGGGGTGAATCACCGCACCGGGCCCTTGGCTCTGTTGGAGCGGGTCACGATCGCCGACGATGCGATCGCCAAGACCATCCACGGGCTGATGTCGCGCCCGAACATCCGCGAAGCGGTGGTTCTGTCCACCTGCAACCGCACCGAGGTGTACGCGGTGGCGGAGAAGTTCCACGGGGCGTACGGCGACCTGCGCGACTTCTTCTGCGATCTCGGCGGCTTCTCGGCCGACGAGTTGGCCCCGCATCTGTACAGCCAGCACGACGAGGCGGCGGTGTCGCACCTGTTCGAGGTGGCGGCGGGACTCGATTCGGCCGTGCTCGGTGAGAGCGAGATCCTCGGTCAGGTGCGCGACGCCTGGGATCGTTCGCAACGCGAGGGTGGCGCGTTGTCCACGCTCAACCTGTTGTTCCGCCATGCTCTCGAGGTCGGCAAGCGAGCGCGCTCGGAAACCTCGATCGGTCGCCACACCTCGAGCGTCAGTCACGCCGCCGTCGACATGGCCCGTGACGGCCTCGGAACCGTCGAGGGACTCACGGTTCTGGTGGTCGGTGCCGGCGACATGGGCGAGGGTGTCACCGTGGCTCTGGCCGGAGCGGGTGTGGGTCGGGTGCTGGTGGCCAACCGCACCATCGGGCGCGCCCAGGATCTGGCCGATCGCGTGGGTGGATCGGTCACCGAGTTCTACCGACTGAACGAGACCTTGGTCGATGCCGACGTGGTGGTCACGTGCACCGGCGCCGGAAGCACCGTGATCGACCACGAGATGGTGGCCTCGGCGATGTCGCGTCGAGCCGACCGTCCGTTGTTCGTCGTCGACATCGCCGTGCCCCGCGACGTGGAACGTTCGGTGGGCGAGATCGACGGCGTCACGTTGTTGAACCTCGACGACCTGCGCGATTGGGCGGCGCGGGGTCAAGCGCAACGCGCGGCCGAAGCCGACGCGGTCCGATCCATCGTGAACGAAGAGGTGGAGCGTTTCGCGATGGAGACCACCGCTCGTCAGGCGGCTCCGTTGGTGGCCCAGTTGCACGCGGCCGCCGAGTCCGTGCGTTCCGCCGAGATCGAGCGCATGAAGCGCCGTCTCGCCTCGCTCGAACCGGAGCAGCGCGACGCCGTGGAGGCCCTCACGAAGGGCATCGTCGCCAAGTTGTTGCACGACATGTCGGTGCGCCTGAAGGACGATGCCGGAACGCCGCGCGGTGAGCGCAACGCCGCCGCCGTTCGCGACCTCTTCGATCTGCGCTGATCACCGTGTCCGCGCTGCGCATCGCGACCCGCGGTTCACTGCAGGCCCGCACCCAATCCGAGCACATCGCCTCCGCGTTGCGTTCGGCTCACCCGGGGCTGGAGGTCGAGCTCGTCTTCGTCGACACCATGGGCGACCGTCGACAGGACGTTCCGTTGCACACGATCGGTGGGCAGGGCGTGTTCGTGAAAGAGGTGCAGTCCGCCGTGCTCGACGGTCGCGCCGACCTCGCGGTGCACAGCGCCAAGGACCTTCCGTCGACGCCCGCCGACGGACTGCACATCGCGGCGTTCGGCGAACGACGCGACCCTCGCGACGTGTTGGTCGGGCGAACGCTCGACGAACTGGCCCCGGGCGCCACGGTGGCCACGGGCTCGGTGCGTCGTCGCGCGCAACTGTCCAGATTGCGACCGGACCTGAACTTCGTCGAACTTCGCGGCAACATCCCGACCCGTCTCGAGAAGGTTCCTCCGTCGGGGGCGATCGTCATGGCCGCGGCGGCGCTGGAGATCCTGGGATGGACCGACCGGGTGGCGCAACATCTCGACGTCGATTCCATGATTCCCGCCGTGGGTCAGGGTTGCGTGGCGGTGGAGTGTCGAGTCGACGACGAGCGAACGTCGGCGTACCTCTCTGACATCGATCACGCGGCCTCGCGCGCGTCGGTGGAGCGTGAACGAGCGTTCCTCTCCGAATTGGGTTCCGGATGCTCCCTTCCCGTGGGGGCCTTCGACGACGGCGCGAGCATGGCCGTGTATCTCGCCTCCGATGATGGAGCTCGCCATCACATCGAGAGGATGACGACGTCGCACGGCGATCAGTCGGAACTCGTTCGCCGGGCGCGCGAATTGGCGCGTCGTGCGAGGGTCGCGGTCGGGGATTGACCGCATGAGCGACGGCTCGTCGGAATCACGTCGCCAACGGGTGATCGTGACGCGCGCGGCGGAGCGGGCCGCCGGATTGAGTCGGTTGTTGCGCGATGCCGGGCACGAGGTGGTCGAGGTTCCCGTGACCACCACGACCGAACCGGGCGACGGAGGTGTCGCGTTCGACCGGGCGTTACGACGACTCCACGAGTACGACTGGCTGGTCGTCACCTCCCCCGAGGGAGCGCGACGCGTGGTGGAGAGCGCGGAACGTGTCGGCGCGGACCTGCGACGGGTGAAGAGAGCGGCGGTCGGCACCAGCACGGCGGCCACGCTCGGTGGCGCGGATCTGGTGCCGGATGTGCAGACGGGGTCGTCGCTCGGATCGTTGTTTCCCGACGGCGACGGTCGGGTTCTGCTGGCGGTGGCCGAGTCCGCGGGCACCGGATTCGAGGAGGCCGCCCGCGGCAAGGGTTGGGTCGTGGATCGGGTGCACTCGTATCGCACGGTGCCGGTGGTTCCCCTCGACGTGGATGCGCGACTCGTGAGCGAGTGCGATGCCATCACGTTCACCGCGGCGTCCTCGGTGGAGGCCTGGGTGGCCGCGTTCGGAACCGTGACGCCCGGGCGGGTGGTGGCCATGGGGCCTCAGACCGCCGATGCGTTGCGGCGCGCCGGCATCGATTCGTTCGTGGTGGCGTCCGAGCAATCGTTGGCCGGCATCGTCCGCGCCCTCTCCTGATCCTCCTGGAGAAACTGCCTGGAGAAACTGCCTGGAGAAACTGGTGGCAGGAAAAGTCGAGAATCGGCTTTTCCTGCCACCAGATCCACCACGGGGTGCGACCCGTAGGCTGAGGGCATGACGGCTCGTTTCCCCGTGTCGCGTCCTCGTCGGTTGCGCACCACCCAGGCCATGCGCGATCTCGTCGCCGAGACACGACTCGGCGTCGACGATCTCGTCGCTCCGTTGTTCGTCCGTGAGGGAATCGACGAGCCTCTCCCCATCACCTCTCTCCCCGGCGTCGTGCAACACTCCCGCGCCAGCGTGCGCCGCGAGGTGCGCGAGTTGGCCGACCTCGGCATCAAGTCCGTCATCTTGTTCGGTGTTCCCGCCACCAAGGACGAGGTCGGGTCGGGAGCCTTCGACCCGAACGGAATCGTGCAGGTCGCGTTGCGAGATCTGCGGGACGACCTCGGTGATCGGGTGGTCCTCATGGCCGATCTCTGCGTCGACGAGTACACCAGCCACGGACACTGTGGCATCCTCGACGGCCACGGTTCGGTCGACAACGACCGCACGCTCGAGGTGTACGCCAAGGCAGCGGTCGCCCAAGCCACCGCCGGCGCGCACGTGTGCGCACCCAGCGGGATGATGGACGGACAGGTCGGCGTCATCCGGGACGCGCTCGACGGAGCCGGATTCTCGAGCACGGCGATTCTCGCCTACTCGGCCAAGTACGCATCGGGCCTGTACGGGCCCTTCCGTGACGCCGTCGACGTGCAGATCATCGGCGGCGGCGATCGCAAGGGCTACCAACAGGATTGGCGCAACGCGAGGGAATCCCTCGTCGAGGTGATGGCCGACATCGAGCAAGGCGCCGACATGGTCATGGTGAAGCCGGCGTTGTCGTATCTGGACGTCATCTCCGCGGTTCGAGCGGTCGTCGACGTGCCGGTGGCCGCGTATCACGTCAGCGGCGAGTACTCCATGATCAAGGCCGCCGCGGCGAACGGTTGGATCGACCACGACGCGGTGGCCACGGAGCACCTCACCTCGATCAAGCGCGCCGGAGCCGACATCATCCTCACTTATCTCGCGCGTTGGTATGCCGAGAACGCCCGACGCTGACCCGAAGGATTCCGACGTGCCCACATCCAACATCCCCCTGTGTGATCCGACGGCGTGCGTGGCCGCGGGTTGTGATCCCGTCGTCTGCACCGGCAAGGGCGTTCCGTCGAACGAGACGCTGTTCGAGCGCACCACCAAGGCGATTCCCGGTGGGGTGAATTCGTCCATTCGCGCGTTCAAGGCGGTGGGCGGCCGTCCCTACGTCGTGGCGCGGGGCGAGGGTGCGCACGTCCACGACGTCGAAGGTCGTCGCTACATCGATCTCGTGCAGAGCTACGGAGCGGTCATCCTCGGTCACGCCCATCCGGTGATCACGCGCGCGTTGCGCGACGCCGCCGGTGACGGAACGTCGTTCGGTGCACCCACGCCACGGGAGATGAAATTGGCCGAGGCCATCAGCGAGCGGGTTCCCTCGTGCGAGCGCGTGCGGCTCATGAACTCGGGCACGGAGGCCACGTCGACGGTCGTTCGTCTGGCGCGCGGGCTCACCGGTCGAAAGAAGATCGTCATCTTCGACGGCAACTTCCACGGAGCGACCGACGCGTTGTTGGCGGCCGGTGGAAGCGGTGTGGCGACCCTGGGTCTGCCCGGCACCGCCGGTGTTCCGGAGGAGGCGGTGGCCAACACGGTCGTGGTTCCGTACAACGTCGTGCCCGACATCGACGAGACCGTTGCCGCGGTCATCGTGGAACCGGTGGCCGCGAACATGGGTGTCGTCGCCCCCGTTCCCGGATTCCTCGAGGGACTGCGAACGGCCTGTGATCGCGCGGGTGCCTTGCTCGTCTTCGACGAGGTGATCACCGGATTCCGTCTCGGTGCCGGAGGGGCACAAGGGCGTTTCGGCGTGCGTCCCGACCTCACCTGCTTCGGCAAGGTGATCGGTGGCGGCCTCCCCATCGGTGCTGTCGGTGGTCGACGCGACGTCATGGAAACGTTGTCCCCGCTCGGCAAGGTGTTCCACGCCGGCACGTTGGCGGGCAATCCGATGGCCACGGCCGCCGGCCTGGCCGCGTTGTCACAACTCACTCCGGACGCGTACGACGAGATCGAACGGCGCGCCACGCGTTTGTCGCGCATCATCGACGACGCGTTGGGTGATGCCGTCACGGTCTCCCGGGTCGGAACTCTCGTCGGTATTCATCTGGGCGACGCCCTCTCGGGTCGGTCACCGTCGAACTTCGACGAAGCCAAGACCACCGACGAGCCCATGTACGCGCGACTGTTCCATGCGTTGCTCACCAACGGTGTGGCGTTGGCGCCCGGTGCCTACGAAGCGCTCTTCGTCGGACTCGGGCACGACGATTCGGTCATGGACGACCTGGCCGAGCGTTTCGTCACCGCCGCGCGCTCGGTCGCGACACCCGGCTGACCGCTCCACCTCGTACGCTCGCCTCGTGCGTCAGTTCCTGAGTCCGCGCTACTGGGCCACGTTGTTCGCCCTGTTCGTGCTCGTTCTCACGCTCTATCTCGCGCTCGGTCGCTCCGGTCCGTCCGAGACCGTCGCGGGCCTCGACGTCCGACGAATCGATCTGATCGCCGGCACGAGCACCGTTCGCTCGGACACGGTGTGGTCGGTGGTGAACGGTCGCGCCGTCGGTGACGCCACCGCGGTGCTGGACGACGGTCGGGTCCTGGCGATCGCCGATGGCACGTCGGGAGTTTCCACGTGCCTGTTCCCGGAGGCTCTGAACGCCTGCGTGATGTTGGCCGACACGCTCGGCGACGGCATCGTGTGGTTCGCCCTTGTGCCCGCACCCGAAGGCGACTCTCGAGAGTTGGAGTTGCCCGCGATCGACGAACTGCTCGACGGTGTCACCCACGCGCGATTGGTGAACGGATGGGAAGTGCCGTTGCTCGACAAGGTGAAGCGTCGTTGCGACGAGGAGACACCGAGCCTCACCTCGTTCGTCCAACGATTCGCCGGGGCGCATCGCACCATCGTCGACCTCGATCGTGCGCAGGTGTCGGCGGTCGTCTGCGACGAGTAGTCGGACCGCGACGTATCAGGCGTTGGGCGCCAGGCGCACGATGGCCGCCGCAGCCTTGTACGCGGCTTCGGCGGGACCGATCTCGTCGGGGCGCAACAGGTTCGCCATGATCCTCAGGACCCATTCCATGAGCGTGCGACTCTGGATCCCCACGCGGCTCAGTTCGCGCATCAACACGGGTCGGCCGATGATTCGCGCGAAGAGCCGGGCCACCTTGAAGTACTGGCCGTACTGGTCGTCGAGCAACGATTGATAGCGCTGCAACGCCGCCGGATCGTTGTTCATGATCGCGTCGGCCAGAACATCGGCGGCGATGCGCGCGGTTTCGTAGGCGTAGTCGATTCCCTCGCCGTTGAACGGGTTCACGCTGCCGGCCGCGTCGCCGACGACCAGATAGGTGGGACCCGACTTCGGGCCGACCGAACCACCCATGGGGATGCGACCCGAGGTCGCCTTGTCGGTCGGGTTGCCGGGATCGATCTCCCAACGGTCGGCGATCATGTGCGCGTACGCATCGAGCAAATGCGTGGTGTTGACGCTCTTGAAATCACGGAACGTCGACAGCAGGCCGACGCCGATGTTCACGGTGCCGTCGCCGACGGGGAAGATCCAGCCGTAACCGGGCAACGGGTTTCCGTTGCGGTCCTTCACGTCGAGCGCAGATTCGATCCAGGGTTCCGCGTGACGTGGTGTCTCCCAGTACGTGCGAATGGCGGTGCCGTAGGGCCACTCCTTGGTTCGAAAGGTTCCGAGGGCGCGACCGAATCGGCTGTTCGCCCCATCGGCCACGATCACGTACTTCGCGGTGATGTCGGTGGGGGAGTCCGAACCCTCGGCCTGCACCGTTGCTCCGCGAACGAAACCGCGGTGCAACACCGGCGTCAATGCCTCGTGACCTTCCAACAACGTCGCACCGGCTGCCACCGCGTTGCGGGCGACCATGGTGTCCAGTTCGCGACGACGAACGACGTACCCGTGTCGCGGGTACACGGGGTGCGACGGCCAAGGAAGTTCGAGTTCCTTGCCGTGGGCGGTGGCCCGCAAACCGTCGTAGCGATGGAACCGTGACAGTTGATCACCCAGTCCCATGTCCTCGATCTGCTTCACGGCGCGAGGAGTCAGGCCGTCCCCACAGGTCTTCTCGCGGGGAAAGGTCTTCTTGTCGACCATCACCACGTCGAGACCGTGGCGGGCCAGCCAGTAGCCCGCCGCCGCGCCCGCGGGTCCGGCTCCGATCACGAGGACGTCGTGGTGAGAGGACTCGGGGGAGCTCATGGTCTCAGCATGGTCCGGAAACGACCGCCACGCCCATCCGACCCCCGCGGGAGGTCGGCGACGTCCGGGTCAGGGTTCAGCCGGCGGCGATGTCTTGGTCGGCAGAGGTGCCCAGTCGGGGAGCGGTGCCCACCCCGGCCAGTTCGGGACTGTCGAAGTTCAGCGAGCCGTCCTCGAGGCCCATGAAGATGGCGCTCTCGGGCGAGCACCACTTTTCGTACTCTTCCGCCCACTCTCCGGCCGGATCAGCACCGGAAATGTCATAACGAATGTGGCACACCAGACCCAGAATCTCATAGTCGGTCAGGCCGCCGCCGGCCATCGAGCCCTGGGCCGGCATCGCGCTGCCGTTGTAGGAACGGGGGTAGTGGGCCCCGCCCTCGCGGTTCGGGTCGCCGTACGAGGCCACACCCGCGGCTTCGTACGCTTCGGTGCCGTTGTACACCCAGTTCAACATGTCCTCGATGTGCGGGAAGGTCTTCTGGGACTCTCCGTCCTTCAGGACCCGGCCGGCTCCGCCGCCACCATCGGCGCCGTGGCAGCTGGCGCAGGCGCCGTACTGCTCGATTCCGATGGCGATGGGGCCCGAGGCCTCGGCCTTTTGCGGCTGGAGGCCGCGCACGTACATGAACAGGAAGATCGGCATCAGCGACAGCGTGGCCATGGCCCAATACGGGATGCGCTGGCGGGACTTGGCCGCGGCCACGTACGGGGCGTCGGGCTTCGAAACTGGCTTCTGAGCAGGGGTTTCGGCGGCGGCGCGGGCCACCGGGGCGGCGGCTTCGGTGGTGGCCGGCACGGGAGCGGAACTGGCCTCGGACGAGGCGCCACCCGCCTTGCGGTCGCGGGAACGCTTCAGGAGGTGCTCGGGGATCTCGGTCACGGACCAGTCCTTTCGGAGATGGGTCGGTCGGGGGTTGCAGAAACGATACGGAATCGTCGGACGCGAACGTACGACAGTCCACTGCGAACACTAGAGGGCGACGAGGTCGAGATGGGAATTCCCCGCCGTGATTTCCGAAGTCGGTACCTTGCACTTGCGCACAACCCGACGAACCCGTGGGGGTGGCGTGATAGACCACAAAACGTCGTTGCGATCGCACGACCAACCCCCTTCGTTCGAGGCTCGGCCGATCGTCTCCGTCGTGTGACGGTCAACCGTGTTTCGGTTCGTCGTGAGTTGGGTCGTTCGAGACCTCCGACGACTACAGTTCCCACAGGTGCATCGCCCGTCTACGCAGGTACACGGGTCAATGTCACCGAGATTCCGACAAACGACACGCGATGACCACCACGCTCACCCGTGGAAACAGAAGGGATGACCGGCTCGATGCTGGCGATTGACATTCTGAAATGGCCGGGGATGAACCAGGCGTTCTTGTTCTCTCTCGCGGCGACGCTCATCCTGACGGGCCTCATCTTCGTGTACGGCAAGCGCCGTCCGATCGGCACGCCGGTCTCCTGGGGCGAGGCCATGGCCGGCTCCACGTACGCGTTCTTCGTGATGTTCCTCGCCTACGGCGTGGTGCCCCACCAGTGGCTGGTGCACGTGCAGAACGAGCTCGGATGGCAGTCCGACAAGATGCTCTACGGACCCGGCGACATCCTCAAGTCGCAGGCCAAGGGCGGAAGTTTCCCGTTCGACATCAACTACTTGCAGGTCGGCGACATCATCGTCACCGGCATCTACGGCTTCTTCCTCGGACTGCAGATCTACATGTGGTCCTGGTGGCAGAAGCGCGGTCAGTCGAAGTCCACCGAACTCGAGCAGTCCACCTACGGTCGCCCGCTGGTGAAGAAGGCCTGAGACCATGGCACGCACCGACGCCAATCCCCCGATGATGCCGTACTCGGACCAGTACCAACTGGTCGAGGTGGATGCGGATTACCTGACCAAGGCCGTCAAGCCGAAGCAGTTCATCCACATCGACCAGACCGAGTGCATCATGTGCGAGGGCTGCGTCGACATCTGCCCGTGGAAGTGCATCCACATGGTCACCCCCGATGCCGTCGTCGAAGCGACCGGCACCGAACGTCCGGGCATCGACCCGAACGACAACGTTCTCTTCATCATCGACGACGACGTGTGCACGCGATGTGCGCTCTGCGTCGATCGATGCCCCACCGGGGTCATCATCCTCGGTAAGGCCGGTGCCGCGTTGGCCACCGGTGACACTCATGCTCGTACCGGTAATCACGGCTACGCCTACGGAATGCGGTTCTAGGAGACACACTCATGGCAAAAGTCATCGACGACCCCCGACCCACTGCGAAGGAACGACTCAACAAGACCGTCGAGTCCGTTCAGGGCAGCCAAGCATGGAACTCGATCTTCCGTCCCGGATCGATCTTCCGCAAGGGCTACACCGACAGCCCGCGTAACCGCTCGTACGTCATCATGAACTCGGTGCTGTACCACTTGCACCCGGTGAAGGTGAAGCGTCACGCGGTCAAGGTCAGCTACACGCTGTGCCTCGGCGGACTGAGCTTCTTCCTCTTCATCCTTCTCACCGTCACCGGCATCTTCCTGATGTTCTTCTACCGTCCGGAAGCCACGGCGGCGTGGAACGACATCAGCAGCCTGCAGACGTCGGTCGCCTTCGGATTACTCATTCGAAACATGCACAGATGGGGCGCCCACCTGATGGTGTTGTCCGTGTTCTTGCACATGGCCCGCGTCTTCTATCACGGCGCGTACAAGCCCCCGCGCGAGTTCAACTGGGTCATCGGCGTCGTGTTGCTCACGCTCACGTTGTTGCTGTCGTTCACCGGTTACCTGTTGCCTTGGGACCAGTTGGCGATGTGGGCCGTGGCCGTGGGAACCAACATGATGGGCTACACCCCCGTGTTCGGTTCGCAGGTGAGATTCGTGTTGCTCGGCGGTGTGGAGATCGGTTCCGAAACCCTGCTGCGTTGGTACGTGTTGCACGTGCTGATGCTTCCCTTCGTCATCGTGATCTTCATGGCCATCCACTTCTGGCGCGTCCGCAAGGACGGCGGCATCTCCGGGCCGCTCTGATCGGGAAGGAAACAGACACTCATGACCGAGATCCCCGAACACCTCCTCAAGCGGGCCCAAGCCGCGCGCGACAAGGCCGCCGCCGAGTCCGGTGACGCCACATCCGCCGGTGGCGACGCACCCGCGTCCGACCCGCGTATTCCGGCCCACTTGCTCGAGCGCAGCAAGGCCGCCCGTTCCAAGACCGATGACGGTGGTGCCGTGGCGGTGGCCGACAAGGTGGCCGCCGTGGTCGCCGCGGCCCCGGCGTCCGGTGGTGTCCCCGTGGGTGCCGGCCCCGGTGGTCACACGCAGCGTCTGTTGACGGTGGTCAAGTCCGGTTCCATCCAGGACGTGAAGGCCACCCCCGTCGACAAGGTGCACACCTGGCCGCACCTGCTCGCCGTGGAGTTCGTCGCCGCTCTGGCCTGCACCGCGTTCCTGTTCTTCTTCTCGATTTTCGTGAACGCACCGCTGCTGCAGTTGGCCAACCCCAACCAGACGCCGAACCCGTCGAAGGCCCCGTGGTACTTCCTCGGTCTGCAGGAACTGCTCACCATGTTCCACCCGATGGTGGCCGGCGTGACCATTCCCGGAATCGCTCTGTTCGCGTTGATCCTGGCGCCGTACATCGACAAGAACCCGTCGAACAAGCCCGAGGATCGCAAGTTCGCGACGTCCATCATGACCGTGCACCTCATGTTCTGGGCCGTGCTCGTGATGATCGGTTCGTTCTTCCGCGGACCCGGATTCAACTTCGTCTTCCCGTGGCGTGACGGCCTGTTCTTCGAGTTGTGAGGAATCACCACACATGACACCAGCAACAACAATCATCATCGCCGTGGCCGTCCTGGTCGTGGCCGCCGCCATCGTGCTCGTCACGTCGGCGCGTCGCTCCGATGTCCGCGG
>WLEG01000030.1 GCA_009704425.1 Actinomycetota bacterium
CCGGTGCCGTTCGGTCCGATCAGGCCGACGCGCTCACCGTGGTACACCTCGTCGGAGAACGGGAAGAACAGACTGCCCACCGAGACGTTCTCCAACTTGGCGACACGGCGAGCCGCGTCCGCGCCACGCAAACGAACGTAGATCTGCTGATCAGCCACCGGCGGGGGCGGAGGTCCGAGCGCCACGAACTTCTCCCAACGCGTCTCGGCGGCATTGGCCTTGGTGGCATTCTTGAAGTTCTGCGCGGCACGCTGCTTCATGATCTTCATGTGATGGAACAGGCGGCGCTCCTCGTCGTTCCACCGCTTCAGCTCGTCGCCCATCAACTCCTGACGCTTCGCGCGGGCCTCCGGGAACGTGGCGTACGAGCCACCGTGACTCCAGCAACCGGATCCTTCGATCACCACGATCTTGGTGGCGACCCGCTCCAACAACGCGCGGTCGTGGCTGACCATCAGGATGGTGGCCTTGCTGGCCATGATCTGTTCCTCCAACCAACCACGCGTGGGGATGTCGAGGTAGTTGTCCGGTTCGTCCAACAACAACACGTCGGATCCGGAGGTGAGCAACAGGTCCAGCACCAGTCTCTTGCGCTCGCCGCCCGACAGTTCCGAGACGAGACGGCGCGAGAAGTCGTCGATGGTGGACTTCACACTGCGTTGCGCC
Source organism: Actinomycetota bacterium (assembly GCA_009704425.1). GTDB lineage: Bacteria > Actinomycetota > Acidimicrobiia > Acidimicrobiales > Ilumatobacteraceae > Casp-actino8. The sequence goes on from WLEG01000030.1 coordinate 667, forward strand.
GCGGCCTGCCATTTGGTTTCCAGTTCGTAACCGCCGAGGTCACCCCAGTCGGACAATGCGGTGGCGTATCCCATGCCGTCGTCCGAACCGTCGGCCAACGCTTTCTCGGCCGCGACCAATGCGCGTCCCGCCACGCGGAGTTGCGGAGGCGCCACCTCGATGAGCATCTCGCGCAAGGTGTCGGTCGGCCGCGACATGCCCACGTCCTGAGTCATGGTGAGCATGGAACCGTTCACGGTGAACTCCCCACCGTCGGCGTCGATCACACCCGACAGGATGCGCAGGATGGTGCTCTTGCCGACGCCGTTGGCGCCGACCAACGCGGCGTGCTCCCCGGGGGCGATGCCGAAACTGACGTCGAAGAACAGCTGATCGGCCCCGGGTGGTGCGTATTCGAGTTCGGAGACGACGATGCTGCTCACCGCGACAGTCTCGCGGGAACGAACGCCGACTACACCTTCAACAGTAACTTGCCGTGATGGGCGCCGGTCATGAGCATGTTCATGACCGCGGGGAAGTTCTCGACGCCGCGCTCGATCTGTTCGCGCATGACGATGTCGCCGTTGCGATACCACTGTGCCAATTGGGCCTCGGCACGCGCGTAGTGCGCGGCGAAGTGGAACACCGCGAAGCCCTCCATGGTGGCGTGACGCTCGGCCAGTTTCAGGTAGTTGCGCGGGCCCCGCACGTCGTCCATCTTCTCGTACTGCGAGATCGCACCACAGATGACGATCCGTGATCCTTCGACGATGCGCATGAGAACGTCGTCCAGAATCTCTCCACCCACGTTGTCGAAGAAGACGTCGATGCCGTTCGGTGCCAGCTCGTCCAGACGTGCCCCCACGTTCTCGGTGCGATAGTCGATCGCGGCGTCGAATCCGAGTTCGTCCACCAGGAAGGTGGTCTTGTGGCGTCCGCCGGCGATGCCGATCACCTTGTCTGCGCCACTGAGTCGGGCGATCTGGCCGGCGATCGAGCCCACGGCTCCCGCGGCCCCGCTGACCACCACCGTGTCGCCTTTCTTCACACGGCCGACGTCGACGATTCCGAAGTACGCGGTGAGACCGGTGGTGAGCCCGAGCGCGCCGAGCCACGCGTTCACGGGTGCGATGCCGGTGTCGAGTTTGCGCAACGCGGCGGCCGGCATCACCGCGTGGGTTTGCGATCCGAGCGGTCCGAAGACCTTGTCGCCGGCGGTGAGGCCGGCATCGCGACTGTCGAGCACCTCACCGACGCCGAGAGCGGGGATGACGCCACCCAATCGGGCGCCCCGGTGGAAGCTGCCCTCGTCCAGGGTGGTTCGGATGAAGGCGTCGATTCCGAGAAGATCGACCGCCACCAACACCTGGCCGTCGACGAGCGGGGTGACGGCCTCCTCCACGAACGCGAAGTTGGATTCGTCGGGACGTCCGGTGGGGCGACTGACCAACACCACCTTGCGATTGACGGGGTTCATCATAAGCCGCCGTCGACACCGAGAATCTGACCAGTCACCCAACTCGAGGCCGGTGAGACGAAGTACAGAACGGCCTGTCCGAGATCGTCGGGCGTGCCCAGTCGTCGCATCGGCATGCGGAGGACCTTCTCCAACTTCGGAAGGTCCTCGTCCTGCAGGCGCATGGCCTTCATCATGATCTCGGTGGGGACCGCACCGGGCATGATGCAGTTCACGCGAATGCGTGGTCCCAATTCCTTGGCGTACGTGACGGTGAGTGAGTTCACCGCGGCCTTGGCGGCGGCGTAGTGACCGCTTCCCATCACGGTGCTCACGGCGGCCTTCGACGAGATGTTGACGATGCGACCACCGTCGCGCATGAGTCGGGCCGCGGTGTTGGTGCAGACCCAGACGGACGTGAGGTTCAGTCGCATCGTGGCGTCCCACTCGGCGGGATCGAGTTGCGCGAGTGGAGCCTGAACGGGGGAACCGCCGGCGTTGTTGATCCAGATGTCGAGGTGACCGAACTCGGAGACGGCCTTCTGGGCCAACGCCTCCACTGCGGCGTTGTCGGTGACGTCGGTGGGCATGGCGACGGCCCGACCACCCAACGCCCGGATGTCGGCGGCGACACGTTCCACTTCGTCGGCACGGCGGGCGGCACACACGACGGCGGCCCCGGCGGCGGCCAAGGTGTGGGCGATGCCCTCGCCAATGCCCCGACCCGCGCCGGTCACCACGGCCACGTCATCGGACAGATCGAACAGTCGACTGGTTGATTCGTTCATCGCGCCCCCTCGTTGCGAACGAAGGAAAGTTACCAACAGTAAGTAATCTGCGAAAGGGACTCTTTCGCGTGAGGAATTCGATGAAGCAGACTGTCGACATGGGCAAGGCATCGGGGACGACCACACGTCGACCGGGCCGACCGGTGGGTGGCCAATTGGAGGTGGGTCGCGAACAGGTGCTCGACGCCGCCGAGCGCGTGATCGCCCGTGAGGGTGCCGGCGCGTCGATCGACGCCGTCGCCCACGAAGCCGGCGTCACCAAGCCCATCGTGTACGACCGCGTGGGTGGTCGAGCGGACCTGGCCGATGCCCTCGCCGAGCGGTTGTCGGACCGCATGGTGTCGGCGTCGGCGGCGGCCATCGCCACCGAACCGGGCCTCACCCGGGAATCGCTGACCCGCTTCATCCAGGCCAGCCTCGAGGTGGTGGGCCGGAACCGGAATCTGTTCCTGTACGTCACCGGGGGAACCACCGATCAGACCGCCCTCGGACGGCTGAAGTTGGCCGAACGCTCCACGACCCCCATGACCTCGGTCCTGGCACAGTGGCGGACCGGGCAGGGTCAGGACCCCGACGTGGCCCAGGCCTGGGCGTTCGGCATCGTGGGCATGTTGCAGATGGTCTCGTTGTGGTGGCTCACGCAGGACGAACGTCCGGCCGACGTGGTGGCCGCCCAGATCGCCGACCTGTTGTGGCATGGTCTGCCGGGCGCGATCCCAGGGCCGTAAATTACGAGGGGTAGATAACGACCGGCGGTCGGTGTTACTGTCGTCACAGGTTTGTTGGGGGGAACAACATGGCCGCAGAGGACAACTACGAGGATCTCACGGAGTGTGCACTCACTCCCGAACTCGAGAAGAAGCTCGTGAACGCGTTGGGCGAGTGCGTCTTCATGTGGGTCAACAGCAAGAACGAGCCGTTCGGCGTCGTCATGTCGTATCTCCCCAAGGACGGCAAGATCTGGCTGACGGCCGCCGAGACCCGCAAACGCATCCCAGCGTTACGTCGCAATCCGCGCGCGGCCGTCTGCATCAACAGCACCGGATCGAAGTTGGGTGGCGGCAAGACGGTCACCTACAAGGGCAACTGCTTCATCCATGACGATCGGGCCACCAAGGATTGGTTCTACCCCGAGTTCGCCCATCGGTTGCGTCCCGACAATCCGGCGGCGGCCGAGGCCTTTCGCTCGTTTCTCGACTCGCCCCACCGTGTGATCATGGAGTTCGTTCCGGACTACACGCTCAGTTTCGATGCCACCCTCATGTGGGCGCGTTCGCCCGAAGTCGTGCAATAACCACCAACACCAACGGAGATCACCATGTCGATGACCGAGAACGTTCCGGCCCACTTGCGGGGCAATGGTCGACCCACTCAGGAAGAAGCAACGCTCACCGACCTGAAGGTCGTGGGACGCATTCCGGCCGAACTCGATGGTCGGTATCTGCGCAACGGGGCGAACCCGCTGACGGGAATGAGCGATCATCCGTTCTTCGGAGACGGGATGATCCACGGGGTGCGTCTGCGCGACGGACAGGCGCAGTGGTACCGCAATCGCTACGTCCAGACACCGTTCATCGCGGATCCGTCGATCGACATCCTCGACCCGAACGTCACCCTCGACATGACCTGCTCGAAAGCCAACACGCACGTCGTCGGACACGCGGGCAAGATCCTCGCGTTGGAGGAGGGTCATTTCCCCTATGTCCTCGACGGCGATCTGAACACGGTCGGGTCCACCGACTTCGGTGGTCTGCTGAAGGGGCCGTTCACGGCGCACCCCAAGATCTGCCCCACCACCGGTGAGATGCTGGCGTTCGGCTACGCACCGCTGCCGCCCTACCTCACGTACCTGCGCGTCGCGGCCGACGGGACCATCGCCCAGGTGGAACCGATCACGGTGACCGGTCCCACGATGATGCACGACTTCAACATCACCGAGAACCACGTGGTGTTCATGGACCTGCCGGCGGTGTTCAATCTCGATCTGGCGCTCGAGGGCAAGATGCCCATCGAATGGGGCGAGGACTATCCGGCCCGATTGGGTGTCATGCCGCGCAACGGCAACGACTCGCAGGTGAAGTGGTACGACATCAACCCGTGTTACGTCTTCCATCCGATGAACAGCTACGAGGACGGTGACAAGATCGTTCTCGACGTGGTGCGCTTCGACCACATCTGGAAGAAGGGCGCGATGGACTTCCCCAGTCCCTACCTGTGGCGCTGGGTGATCGACACGCGCACCGGCAAGGTGTCCGAGGAGCAGATCGACGATCGTTCGGCCGAGTTCCCGCGCGTCAACGACGCGGTGATCGGTAAGAAGCACCGATACGGCTACGAGATGTCGATGGGCAACGCCGGGTTCGGTGAGGTCGACGCCGGAGCAATCCTGAAGTACGACCGTCAGAACGGCACGCGCACGTCCATCGAGTTGGGCAAGGGCCGCGTGTCGGGTGAAGCCGTGTTCGCACCGGCCGCGGGGGCGACCAGCGAGGACGACGGCTATCTCATGACCTACGTGTACGACGTCGCGTCGGACACGAGCGAGTACGTGATCTTCGACGCCAAGACCATGAGCGCCGATCCGATCGCGACCGTCCAGCTACCGCGCGTGCCCTTCGGGTTCCACGGCAGCTGGGTGCCGGCCAACGTGGCCAACTGACATCCGCCGCATCCGCGGCGACAATCGAGGGGGAGAAACATGGAACGATCCACGAGTTGGGGAACCTCGGGATCACGGAGGCGCCGTCGTGCGCTCGCCGCGATCTTCGCGAGCGGCCTGTTCGTCGTCGCGTGCGGAGGCGGTGACGATGGCGGGTCCACCGAGGAACCGACGACCAGCGAGGCGCCTGGCACCAGCGAGGCACCGTCGAGTTCGGAGGCTCCCGGGACCAGCGACGCACCGGCCGCGGAGTTGCCGGCACCCACCGGCGAGGAGATGGTGGTCGGCCTCGTGAACACCGAGGGCGGTGCGGGAGGTCTGGACTTCCCCGACATTCGTCGATTCATCGAAGCCGCCGCGGAGTACACGAGCGCGCACGGCGGTCTGGGCAATCGTCCGGTGAGGTTGGAGTCCTGCGTCGCCAAGGGAAGTCCCGAGACCTCGCAGGCGTGCGCGCAGGAACTGGTGGGCAAGAACGTCGAGTTGGTCGTGTTGGGCCTCGATCTGTTCCCCGACTACAAGACCTTCGAGGCCGCCGGCATTCCGGTGATCGGCGTGCTGCCCATCCTGGCGCCGGACTACACCGCGAACGCCTTGTTCCTCACGGGCGGCAACGCCACGTCGCAGGCGGCGTCGGCGGCTCTCGCCAAGGATTACTTCGCTGCCACCAAGGTCGGCATCATCCACGCCGACAACGCCGGCGCGAACTCGACCGCCGCATCGTTGACCGCCGCGCTCGACAAGGCCGGAATCGCGTGGAAGGCCGTCAAGGGAGGCGACAACGAGACCGACGCCGGTTTCCAGGCTCTGATGCGTCAAGCCGTCGAGGACGACCCCGATCTGCTCGTCTCGTTGTACTCCGATGCCGGTTGCATCGGCACCATGCGGGCCCGCGCGTCTCTCGGGATCACGATCCCGGTGATCAGCACGAGCATCTGCGCCGACAAGGACGTCATCGACGTGGTGGGTGACGATGCGACGGGTTGGTATTTCGCGGGCCTGGCCGAGGATCGAGACACTCCCGAGCGCGCGCTGCAGCGACGTCTGCTCGCCCCGGTGCTCGAGGTGGAGGAGGAAGAGGTCTCCACCACGTCCCTGGGACTCGGTGGTCTCGGTTACACGATGTGGATGTCGCTCGTCGATTACGGCAACAAGATGCTGGACGAGGGAATCGAGATGACCGGCCAGTCGCTCTTCGAGTACCTGAAGACCGGAGAAGGGCTCTACCTCTTCGGTGGAGACTCGCCCATCATGTGCGGCTCGAACGCGAAGTACCCCGCGGTCTGCTCGTTCGTGTTCCCCTTCGCGATGTACAAGGGCGACGGAGTCGTCGGTCCCATCGACGATCTGGAGTCGGTGACCGGCTCGGTGCTCATCGACAGCAGTCCGTACCTGCCCTGATCGTGACGCCACGATGATGACGCCACTGTCGAGCAACTGACACGACGGAGATCCTCGAATGACCGATTATCTCTTCTATCTGTTGCTCGGCAGTGGCGCCGGGGCCATCATCGCCGCCCTCGGCCTGGGCATGGTCGTGACCTACCAGGGGTCCGGTGTCGTCAACTTCGCCGCGGGTTCGATGGCGATGTGGGGCACCTACGTCTACGCCGAGTTGCGCAACGGCGCGTACGTCTTCCCGATTCCGGGTCTTCCCGATCGATACCACTTCGGTGACGACGTCGGCTTCCGTTGGGCGTTGCTCCTGTCGCTCCTGACGGCCGCACTGCTCGGACTTCTCGTGTACGCGGTGGTGTTCAAGCCGCTCCGGCAGGCCCCGGCGTTGGCCAAGGTGGTGGCGAGCGTCGGACTGATCATCGTGTTCATCACGTTGGTCGAACGTCGATTCCAGGACATGACCGCCATGCGCGTGGCACCCATCCTTCCGCGCGAACCGGTCACCATCACCGGTGACCTCACCGTTCCACGGGACGGGCTGTGGTTGTTGGCGATCGTCGTGGGCCTCGCCGCGTTGCTGTGGGCCGCCAGCAAGTATCTGCGCATCGGCCTGGCCACGCGGGCCTCGGCCGAGAACGAGAAGGGCGCGGTGCTCCTCGGGTACTCCCCCGACTTCCTGGCCGCGTTGGGTTGGGTCGTCTCCACGGTGTTGGCGACGTTCGTCGCGATCCTCGCCGCCCCTCAGTTGCAACTGAACCCCAGCATCTTCACCTTCGCCTTCCTCGTTCCGGCGTTGGGTACTTCACTCATCGGGAAGTTCCAGAACTACTGGCCCACGCTCGCCACCGGTGTGCTCATCGGTATGGGTCAGTCGATCTGCACGAAGTTGCAGAACGAGATCAGTTGGTTCCCGGAGTACGGCGCGCGCGAGGGGATTCCCTTCCTCGTCATCATCGTGACCATGGTGGTGCTCGGCGAGCGACTGCCCGAACGCGGCGCGGTGAGCAACTGGAAGTTGCCCTCGGTTCCGCAGGCTCGTGTCACGCCGGTGTCGGTTCTCGTGCCCATCGTTCTGGCGGTCGTCGGCCTGTTCGCTTTCGGCCCCCTGTGGCGGGCGGCGTTGATGACGACGCTGATCGCGTCCGTACTGGCGTTGTCGCTGGTCGTTCTCACCGGCTTCGGAGGGCAAACCTCTCTCGCGCAGATGGCCTTCGCCGGTGTCGCCGGATTCGCGTTGTCGAAGTTGGCGATGCGATACGACGTTCCCTTCCCGATCGCACCGTTCCTGGCCGCACTCGGTGCGATGGTCTTCGGACTCTTGGTTGGATTTCCCGCCTTGCGCGTGCGGGGCACCAACTTGGCCATCGTCACTCTCGCCGGCGGAGTCACCATCGCCGAGTTCGTCTTCAAGAACCCCGCCGTCATCGGTGACATCGAGTCGGGTGGGGCGAAGGTGCCGAATCCCCGACTCGGTTCGTGGGACTTCGGTCTCGTCTTCGGCGACAAGGTCTCCCGACCGGTCTTCGGAGTGTTCCTCGTGGTGATCCTGGTGTTGCTCTGTGTCGCGGTGGCCAACGTTCGACGCGCCGGATCGGGACGCGTGATGTTGGCCGTCAGGGGAAACGAACGTGCGGCCGCCGCCATCGGGATCAACGTGACCAACGTGAAGATGACGATGTTCGCGTTCTCGTCGTTCATCGCCGGCGTGGGAGGAACTCTCATCGCCTACCGATTCGGTTCGGTGTCGGACCTGTCGTACGGAGTGATGGCATCGCTGACGGCCCTGTCGGTGGCGTATCTCGGCGGCATCACCAGCGTCAGTGGTGCCGTCACCGCGGGCATCACCGCCACGGCCGGCGTCATGTTCTACGGAATGAATCAGGTTTTTGGTGGAATGGGTCGGTGGGAGGTGCTCATCGGCGGTGTGTTGTTGATCGCCACGGCGATCACGAATCCCGAAGGGATCGCCGGTGGCATTCGGCTTCAGGTGGCGCGCAAGCGTCGCGAGAGAGAACTCGCGACAGTCGCCTCATCGACGTGACGCCTTCACGAACTCCTGAGGCTTCCTTCATCGACCACAGAGAATCGGTCACCTTGTCGCAGACGGCGAATCAGTAGGGTTCCCCCGACGGCACGCCGTCTCGAACCAAGGAGAACACATGAAGAAGTTCATCGGAATCGCCGCGTCGATCATGGCCGTCGCCGGACTCGCCGCGTGCGGTGGAGACGACGGAGGTAGTGGAGACGTCGATCGTGACGCATTGATCGCGTTGTTCAACGAGGACGGCGACATGACCCAGGAGATGGCCGAATGTCTGGCCGACGCCACCATCGATTCGCTCGATGCCGACGACATGGCTTTGATCATGGACGGCGGCGATCCGAGTGCCGAGGGCGAAGCGGCGTTCATGGAGGCCATGCAGCCCTGCATCGAGTTGGAACTCGGAAGCTGAGATCAGACCGCGGTGACGGTGGGTGATCCCGCCGTCACCGCGAAGGTCTTCCACGTCGTGACGGCTGATCCCTCCACGAGGGCGTCGTCCACGATGCGGTAGTCGGCGGTCCACGACGTGGCGTCGACGGTGTGCAACGTGTACCCGCGGTGGGCGACCTCGGCGTCGATGATGTTCGGTAGCGCCACCAGCAGAGCCTCGGTGGAGGAGTCGATGTTGCCACTCGACGAGATCGACGTGGTGACGAACTCGACACCCCGTGCGGTGGAGGGATCGGTGGACGAGGTCAACTGTCCGACGCCGGCCAGGTGAATGTCTCCGGTCAGCACGACCAGATTGTCGGCCTGCGCCACCGACTCCAACAACCGATCACGAGCCGGCGCGTATCCGTCCCACTGGTCGTAGTTCAGAATCGCGGCGCCCAGTCGAATGTCGGTCATGACGGTCTGATTGGCCAGGACGCTCCACACCGCGTCGCTGGTGATGTTCTCGGCGACCCACGCCTCTTGTCGTGAACCGAGCATCGTTCGTTCTGGTGCGGCCGCGTCGTCGCAGGCCGGGGTCAGTTGGAGCACCGCGTCTCCGCACGCTTGATCGTCGCGGTATTGACGCCCGTCCAGAACGAGCATGTTCACCAGACCACCCCAGGTGATCCGCCGGTGAATGCTCAGGTTCTCGTCCACCGGCGGGTCCAGCCGAACCGGCATGTGTTCCCACCATGCTTGGTACGCGGCGGCCCGCCGGGCCGCGTAGCCCTCGACATCGGCCGCGTCCTGCGGTGTCAGACCGGCGTAGTTGTTCTCGACCTCGTGGTCGTCCCACGTCACGACCCACGGACACGCCGCGTGCGCCTTTTGCAGCAGTGGATCGCGGCGATAGAGCGCGTAGCGATTCCGATAGGCCACCAGATCGGTGATTTCCTCGCTGTTGTGCAACCGCACGGTTCCGTCACCGAGGGTTCCGACACCACCCTCGTAGATGTAGTCACCGAGGAAGACGACGAGATCGGGAGACTGCTTCACCATGTCGTCGTAGGCGGTGTAAAAGCCGGCCGTGTAGTTCTGACACGAGGCGGTGGCGATACGGACCGTTTCGTTCGACGAGGCATCGGGTGCCAGTCGGGTTGCTCCCACCGGACTGGTGAACTCACCCACCCGGAACCGGTAGTACGCCACGGTGTCGGCCGGCGGTGTCACGTCCACATGGACGCTGTGACCGTGGCGAGCCGAAGCCACCACGTCTCCGGAACTCACGACATCGGTGAAGTCCACGTCGGTCGCCACCTCCCATCGGACCGTCACTTCCTCGTCGGTCACCCCACCGCCGTTCGCCGGATCCGGGGCGAGTCGCGTCCAGATGATCACCGAGTTCGTGGACGGGTCACCCGAGGCCACACCGAGCGTGAAGGGGTCGACGTCGAAGGGGGCCGGGGCCAAGGTGGTCGACGTGGTCGATGTCGACGAGGGGCTCGTCGTCGACGACACGGAGTCGCCGGAACCCCCATCATCGGACTTCGAACAGGCGGCCACCACCACCGACGCGCCGAGAGCGAAGAAGAGACGACGGGAGATCGGTGTGCTCATGACCGAATCTTGTCAGACGCGCGGACCCCACCGTGACGGCCGGGTCTCGTGAGGGGGTCTCACGACCCATCGCTCGTCAAGCCTGATCGTCGCATCGTTCCGTCGGGGGTGGACGCTCGCCCACCCGACGAGCGAGGAGGTCGATGATGCGCGCGATGTGGCAGCCGGTTTCGGGTGTGTTGATGTCGGGCTTGGTGGCCTGTGGGGGTTCCATCGGGGCGGTGACCGGGGAACCTCTCGCCGAGGTCGCTCGAACGGTCGAATCCCCCGTCCAGGCGACCACCACGACGTCGCGGCCCCAACCGGTCCCGTCCTCCGACGACGTCGTGTCGGAGTTCGATCGACTGATGACCATCCGGGTCGAGTGCGGTCGCCGACCACGCGCCTGTCGCGTGGACGACGTTGCGGCCGTCGGGTCGAGCATGCACGACGAGTTGTCGTCGCTCATGGACGCGCGCACGCGCGCGGGGATCGTCGCCTCCGGACGCGGCGCGTTGCGGTATCGCGTCGACGGTGCGCGCGTCGACGGTGACGTCGCGTCGATCACCACGTGTCTGTACGACGACGTCGTTCTGACGATGGACGGTTCGATCTTCGACGAATCGACCATGAGCGCGATCACCGAATGGACGATGGTTCGCACGGCGCAGGGTTGGAGATGGAGCGACTGGCGTGCCATCACCTCGACGCGGGAGGGGGACCTGTGCGGATTCGCCGGATGATCATCACCCTGTTCGTGGTGGCTCTCGTCGGGTCGCTCGTCGGTGACATTCATCGTCAGGCTCTGGCCTCCGACACGTCCGGTGGTTCGTCCGGCGGCGTCATCTGGTCCGGAGTCCAGTCCGGCACTCCCCCGACGGGTGGCTCGTCGGGGGCGTCGTCCTGCACCTGGCGCATGTTGGTCACCTTCGACTCGACCATCGGTCGCACCACCAACATCTCGCGCGTGGTCGACGGCATTCGCTACGACCTGTACGAACGACGGTGCGGTTCGGTGTTCGCGGACATCTGGATACCCCGTCTCGCGCCGAGTCAGGTGGCGCGCAGTGCCGCGTTGCTGGTTCAGGCGCGACTGCCGAATCCGACCGTTTCGTTCGCTCCGTCGTCGGCGTCGATGGTGGTGAACGTACCCAACTGGTTCTGGGTCGACGCGTCGTGGTGGACCCCGGTGACCGCCACCGCGTGGATTCCGACCGCCTTCGGCCCGTTGTGGGCCCGCACCACGGCCACCCCCGTGTTTCTGAACCTCGTCACGCAGGACGACGGAAGCGCGTTCGGCAACGATCTCGGTTCGTCGTCGTGCGTCGGTCCGGGTTGGTCGTGGGACGTGTCGCTCGGTGACGAGTCGGTGTCACCGTGCATGTACCGGTATCGGCACGCCTCCACCTCGCGTCCGTCGGGAACGTTTCTCGGCGTCGTCGGTGTCGAGTGGCGGATCAGTTGGACATCGAGCACCGGTGCGGGCGGAACGTTGCCGTCGCACACCACGAGTTCGTTCGTCCTGAA
>WLEG01000300.1 GCA_009704425.1 Actinomycetota bacterium
GGCATGCAGGTGATGGTGGAAGGCCTGGCCCTGGCCGCGTTCGGCAACATGTACCAGTTCGTGTCCGAGCCCCTGCTCAAGCAGTTGCTCCGCTACGTCATGAGCGACGAGGCCCGTCACGTGGCTTTCGGCGTGCTGTCGTTGCAGGAGGTGTACTCGCAGATGAGCGACAAGGAGATCAAGGACCGTCAGGAATTCGCCTACGAGGCCTCGGTGCGCATGCGCGACCGTTTCATGTCGCAGGAAGTGTGGGAGCGCATGGGCGTGAACACCCGCGACGTGATCCCGTTGGTGCTGAACGACCCCACCCGTGCGGTCTTCCAGCAGATGCTCTTCTCCAAGATCGTGCCGAACTGCAAGAAGCTCGGTCTGCTCGACCGCAACGACGCCTGGTTGCGTCGTCGCTTCGAGGAGATGGGTGTCATCCAGTTCGAGAACGAAGTGGACACCGGCGAGGAGTACGTCAAGTTCGAGCTGGGCGAGGTGTACGAGCCACTGAGCTGATCGTCTCACGAGTTCACGAAGGGCCGGCTGCCAATGGTGGCCGGCCCTTCTGTTGTACCGTTTCCGCATGCGTTTCACGGCCGCCGATCTCGTGGCGGCCTTGACGGCCCGCAACCTGCACGGTGATTACGCCCGCCTGGTGGGGCCGGACGTCGAGATCGACGGTGTGTCGTTCGACTCGCGCGACGTTCGCCCCGGCCAGATGTTCGTGCCGATCGTCGCCGAGCGCGACGGCCACGACTTCATCGGCCAAGCACTGGCCGCCGGAGCCGTCGCGTATCTCACCTCGCGAGACGACTCTCACGATCGGTTCGGCGCCACCGCCATCCGGGTGCGCGACACCGCCGAGGCACTGATCGACACCGGAGGATGGGTGCGCACCCTGTTCCCCGCGTCCACGGTGGTGATCGGGGTCACCGGTTCGGTGGGCAAGACGTCCACCAAGGACCTCATCGCCGTCGCACTGAGCAGCGCCATCACGACCACGGCGAACGTGCGCAGCTTCAACAACGAGCAGGGTCTGCCGGTGACCATCGTCAACGCACCCGCCGACACCCGGGCGTTGGTGTTGGAGATGGGCATGCGGGGGTTCGGGCAGATCGCCGACCTCTGTCGCATCGCGCGACCGTCGATCGGTGTGGTGACGCGGGTGGGCGAGGCGCACACGGAATTGGTGGGCGGGCTCGAGGGGGTCGCCCGGGCCAAGGGCGAACTCGTCGAGGCGTTGCCTCCGCAGGGGTTCGCGATCCTGAACGCCGACGACGAACGGGTGCGCGCGATGGAGTCGCGTTCGTCGGCGCCGGTGATCCTGTTCGGGGAGTCCGCCGACGCGAACGTACGTATCGAAGGCATCACCCTCGACGAACACGGATGCGCGCGTTTCGACGCGGTGGTCGGGGAGGGGCGGACACCGGTTCGTCTGCGGGTGCCGGGCCGACACATGGCCTCGAACGCGGCGGCGGCGATCGCGGTGGGTGTCGCGCTGGGTTTGGACGTGTCCCGCATGGCCGAGGCGCTGGGTTCCACGGTGGTGTCCGATCGACGCATGCAGGTTCGACGAACCGGACGCGATGCGGTGGTCGTCGACGATTCGTACAACGCGAATCCCACCTCGGTGGAGGCCGCGTTGCGCACCCTGGCCGACATGCGCGCGCAACGACGTATCGCGATCCTGGGTGTGATGGCCGAACTCGAGGATCCGGTCGAGGCCCATGCGCGCGTGGCCGAGGTGGCCGCTCGATTGGGCGTCGACGTGGTGGCCGTGGGCACCGACCTCTACGGCGTCGATTCGGTGTCGATCGACGATGCCATCGCGACGCTGAGGTCCTTGGAAGCCGGCGACGTGGCTCTGGTGAAGGGCAGTCGAGTCGCCGGACTCGATCGGATCGTCGACGCCTCTGTGACGTGACTCGACGAATCCCGATCAGGGCTGTTCGAGATATGAGTCGGCGGGCAATCGGTCGAGGTTGCTCCACCACGACAGGTACAGGGCGAAGGCGGCGCCGAAGAGAAGAACCCAACGTGAGCCGATGGCATCGATGATCGGCCCGGCCAACAACCCGCCGATGGTGACCGTTCCGCCGAAGGACATGAACCACAGCGGCATGACCGTGACCCGCTCGTCGTCGCGCAGGTTCTGCTGGAAGACGGTGACCATGGCGTTGGCGGTCATGAAATAGAAGAGACCGAGCACGAAGCCGATGGGGAATGCGGGGATCGCCGAGCGCACCAACGCGAAGGCGGCCAGAGCGACGGCGAAACCCGCGAATCCGAAGCGAATGATGGTGGGGCGGTGTTTGTGGGCCAGGAACGTGCCGGTGGCGAGGGCTCCGCACAGCGCACCGAGACCCCACACCGCGTAGAGCCAGCGGTAGGTGGACCCCACGGGGCTGATGCCGAAGTTCAAACGAGCGACCGACGAGAACAATCCGATGTACGGGAGACTGAACAACGAGAAAAGCGTCATCGACCACAGCAGCCGGGACAGGACCGGTCGCGAGGCGGCGATGTTGATGCCCGACAAGGCTCGCCGCCAACCGGTTTCCGTGGGACGTGAACGAATGTCCGGGATCTGAACCATGTGGAGCGCGACGATCAAGAAGAGATAGGTGGCGGCGTTGATGACGAAGATCTGAGAGGTGCTGACGCCCCAGATGGCCAGCAACGCCGCGATCGCCGGACCGGCCACGCGACTGCCGTTCAACTGCGTGGAGTTCAGACTGATGGCGCCGGCGAGATCACGACGGTCGACGAGCATGGGAACGCTGGCTTGGAAGGCGGGAGCGTTGAGGGCGTTGGCCACACCGATGGACGTTTGCGCGAGGAACAGTGCCCAGATGGGGCCGTCGACGCTGACGATCGCGGCCAATACCAACGAGAACACCAGTTGAACCCACTGCATGAAGAGCAGGTAACGCTGCAGGTTGAAGCGGCCGGCGATGATGCCGCCGGGGATGGCGAGAAGAAGTAGTGGCCCCAATTGTGCGAACACCAGCAGGCTGACGACTTTGGCCGAACCGGTGCGGTCGTCGATGTAGGCCGGCAAGGCAAGGTTCTGCATCCAGGTGCCGATGTTCGA
>WLEG01000301.1 GCA_009704425.1 Actinomycetota bacterium
GCCGAGTATCTCGCCGACGCCCTCGCCAACGGGCTCACGATCACCAAGGTCATCGAGACCCACTTCCACGCCGACTTCCTCTCGGGTCACCTCGAGTTGGCCGCGCGCACCGGAGCGTCCATCGTCTACGGGTCCGTCGCCGCGGGTCGTGTGGGCTTCCCCATCGAGACTCACGGTCACGGCGACCGCATCAGCCTCGGCAACGTCGATCTGGAGATCCTCGAAACCCCCGGCCACACCCCCGAATCCATTTGTGTGGTCGTTCGTCCCGGCGGCCCCGACGACCGACCCTACGGAGTGCTCACCGGCGACACCCTCTTCATCGGCGACGTGGGGAGACCCGACCTTCTGGCCGCGGTCGGATTCACCGCCGACGATCTGGCTCGCCGATTGCACGAATCCCTGCACACGAAGTTGATGGTCCTTCCCGACGACACGAAGGTCTTCCCCGCGCACGGTGCGGGATCGGCGTGCGGAAAGAACCTCTCCACCGAGACCGTCTCCACCATCGGCGAACAACGGCGCACGAACTACGCGTTGGCCCCCATGGTCGTGGAGGACTTCGTCGACGTCGTCACCCAGGGTCAGACTCCCGCGCCGCTCTACTTCCTGTACGCCGCCACCCGTAACCGCGAATCACACGCCCTGCTTCCCGAACACGTCGACGTGACGCCGCTCTCCATCGACAAGGTGCGCGAACACCAGAACGGCGGAGCCGTCGTCATCGACTGCCGTGACGACAACATGTTCGCCTCCGCGCACCTGCGCGGTTCCATCAACGTCGGACTGTCCGGTCGATTCGCCGAATACGTCGGTGAAGTCATGGAGCCCGGCACCCCGATCATCATCGTCGCCGAGCCGGGGTCCGAGAGCGAGGCCCGCACCCGTCTGGCCCGCATCGGGTTCGACAACGTGGTCGGCGCGCTCGACAATCCCTACGCCGCCTTCATCGAGAACCCCGGTCTGGTCGATCGTCTGTCGAGGCTCTCCGTCGAGGCGCTCGCCGAGCGGATGGGATCGGTCAAGAATCTGGTGGTCGTCGACGTGCGCAATCACGGCGAATTCGCGTTGGGTCATCTGCCCGGTGCGAAGCACGTTCCCTTGTCCGAACTTCTTCGTGGTTTGTCGTCATTGGACCCGAACGCGCCCACCGTCGTGAACTGCGCCGGTGGTTACCGTTCGGCCATCGCGTCGAGTCTGTTGAGGTCGCACGGATTCACCGACGTCTCCGATCTCATCGGTGGGTACACCGCATGGGCCAACAGCAACATCCCCGTGTCGTTGCCCACCATCGACGTCACCGCCGCGAACGATGACACCACGTCGTTGCGACTGGACTGTCGCGAGATCGACGAATGGGACAGTGGCCACGATCCGTCGGCGCTCCACGTCCCGATGTCGCAGCTTCCCGAACGACTCGACGAGTTCGACAAATCCCGTCGCATCATCGTCATCTGTCGATCGGGCAATCGGTCCGGCAAGGTCACCGCGTGGCTGACCGGTCTCGGCTTCGACGCCGTCAACATGACCGGTGGCATGCAGGCGTGGTCGACGGCCGGACTCCCCGTGGTCGACGCCGCGGGCGCCGTCGGTTCGGTGATCTGAGCCGCGACACACGGTGCCTTAGGCTGACGTCGTGGCCAAGGAAGACGAGATCGCCTACATCGAACGACTCGGGCCCCTCGGTCGCCAGCACGCGCTGGACAAGCCGTGGTCCGACGTGGACCGTGGTCGTTACCTGCAGGAGATCGGGGCCCTCATCTCTCTTCTGCCGCAACCACCGGCGCGCGTCCTCGATCTGGGTGCCGGCAGTGGTTGGACCAGTTGCCTGCTGGCCCTGTCGGGATATCGCGTGACCTCCACCGACATCGCGCCCGAGATGGTGGTCATGCAAGCCGAGAACGCCGCACGCTACGACGTGCGTCTCGAGGCGTCGATCGTCTCTGATTTCGAATCGTTGACGTTCGACAACGAGTTCGACGTCGTGATCTTCTACGACTGCCTGCACCACTCCGACGACGAGGTGTCGGCCCTGCGAAGCGCCCACCGAGCGTTGAAACCCGGTGGAATCTGCGTCACTCTCGAGCCGGGTGAGGGGCATCACACGGCCGAGTTGTCGATGAGCGCCATGAAACATCTCGGCGTGACGGAGCGTGACATGCCTCCGTCGACGATCGTGAAGGCGGCCCGTCAGGTGGGATTCGCGTCCCATGCGGTTCACGAGCGTCCGCTGGATCCTCTTCTCGTCACCACCGGCCGCTGGCCGACACCGTCCACGGTGGCGACGTTGTTCAAGCGCTTCATCGGCCGCGCCACACCCGTCGTCATGCGCCGTGGCCACTTCGTCGTGCTGACGAAGTGAACGGTCGGCGGTGCGTCCGCGTGCCGCCGTGGTGCTCGCGGTTCTTGAACACCATGGTGGCCCCGACGAGGACCGTCAGCCCGGTGGCGACGATGGTGACACCTTGCAGAACCTCGTTGTCGACCTTGCGCACGATGTAGTTCACCACCGAGATGACGATCACCAACGACGACGTGGGGATCAACTCCAGCCACATACGACTGGCGCCGATGGCGAAGATGACGGCACCGATGGCCACGACCGGCAGAACACCCTCCAGTCCCTCGCGACCGGCGGACCAGCCCGGACCGGCCATCAGCACGATCAATCCTCCGATGGCGCGCAGGAGGGCGGGCGACGAGATCTCCTGGGTTCCGATCAGGACCATGATCACGCCGACCAACAAGAAGGGCAGCGCCGACGTCTCGTCGTTCGCCTCCAGCAAGGCACTGATCGTGCCGGCCACGACCATCGAGCCGACGGGCAAACTGATCACCGCGGCGAACTCGGCGAATCGGATGCGCACGAGCGACCACAGCACCACCAATGCGGCCGGAATGAGTGCCGACCATTCTCCGGACAACTCGAGTTCCCGCAAGACCAATCCCGATGCCGTGGCCGCGGCACCCAGGGTGACGAGTTCCAGGACCTCGCCGAGTCGATGCCAGGCACCGGCTCGTTTCTGGAACAAGACCGCCGCGTACCCGGCCAACAGGGCCACGAGGTAC
>WLEG01000302.1 GCA_009704425.1 Actinomycetota bacterium
ACCGATCCGGAGTTGTTCTTCCCGGTGGGCACCACGGGCCAGGCCCTGTTGCAGATCGACCGCGCCAAGCAGGTGTGCAACGAGTGCAACGTGCGCGTGAGCTGTCTCGAGTTCGCTCTGGAGACCAACCAGGACTCCGGCATCTGGGGCGGCACCTCCGAGGAGGAGCGCCGCAACATCCGCCGTCAGATCGCCGCCCGCAACCGCGCCGCGCAGCAGAACCACACCGCCGCCCCGGCGTCCTGAACCCTGACCGCGCGAATCAGCGCGGAAGACGCAGGTCGACGACGGTGCCGTCGCCACGACGCTGACCCTCGACACCCACCGCGATGAAGTCCTCGGGGGCTCCGGGTCGGATGGAGATGGTGCCGTTCAATTCCGTCGTCACCAGGGTGCGCACGATCGAGAGCCCCAGTCCGGTGGCTCCGTTCAGATCGAAACCCGGATCCAGCCCGCGACCGTCGTTCACCACCCTGATGGCGATCTCGTCGTCGTCGCCACCGAGGTCGACCACGACCGTGCCACCCTCGCTGCCCTCCGGGAAGCCGTGATCCACGGCGTTCTGCAACAACTCGGTGAGAACCACCGACAGCGGCGTGGCGATGGTGGCCGGTAGGCGACCTCCGTCGCCCTGCACCATGAAGCGCACCGGACGATCGGGAGACTGCAGGCCCTCCTCGGCCAAACGCATCAACGGACGCACGATCTCGATGAAGGCCACGTCGTCACCGGGCTCACGCGACAAGGTTTCGTGCACCAACGCGATGGTGCGGATGCGACGAACGCTCTCCTGAACCGCGGCCTTGGCCTCGGGTGACTCCAGCCGGCGGGCCTGCAGACGCAACAGCGACGAAATCGTCTGCAGATTGTTCTTCACGCGGTGGTGGATCTCGCGAATGGTGGCGTCCTTGGACAACAACATGCGATCACGTCGACGCAACTCGGTGACGTCACGCACGAGGAGCATGGCCCCGGTGACAACGTCGTCGGAGAGGATGGGGATGCAGCGCACCAACAACGTGACGTCGGCGGTTTGCTCGAACTCCTCGATGACCGGCTCCATGCGTTCGAACGCCTGTCGCACCGGACTGTCGGCGAAACCGAGTTCGCTGAGCGCCTGACCCACCACGTTCGACGTGATGCCCACGCGGTGAAGGGCCGACACCGCGTTCGGCGAGGCGTACCGAATAACGGCGTTGTCGTCGAGCACCACCGCGCCGTCGCCCACGCGCGGGGCCGCGGACAGGTCGGCGGCGCGCCCGGCGAACGGGAACGAACCCTGGGCGATCATCTCGGCGAAGCGATGAAAGATGGACAGATAGGTGCGCTCCAGTTCGCCGGGCTGGCGACTGGTCTTGGAGCTCCACTCGCGGGTGAGGACCGCCACCGGCCCGTTCTCGCCGCGCACCGGAATGGCCAACACCTGCACGGAGTCGGAGATCCCTTGCTTGTGCAGTTCGCCCTCGCGAATCTGTCCGGACCCGAACGCATCGTCGAGCAGTGTCTTCTCGTCGGCGCTGGCCTCGGTGCCGACCAGGTCGGTTCGGTAGATGGTCTGACCGGTGGCCGGACGCACCTGCGCGCCCACCACCCACGAGCCGCCTGTGGACGGAAAATGCAGGAGCATGTCGGCGAAACAGAGGTCGGCGAGCATCCCCCATTCGCCGATCAACTGCTGAAGGTGAGCCGTGTCATCCTTGGAGATGTCGGTGTGCTGACGAATGAGTTCGGCAAGCGTCGCCATGCCTACGAGTCTGCCCCACCGGAGACGGGCGCGGAGTCATCCCCCGCCCACGTACTTCTCAGGCGCCGAAAACGTTTCTCGGATTCGTCAGGCGCCGAAAACGTTTCTCGGATTCGTCAGGCGCCGAAAACGTTTCTCGGATTCGTCAGGCGCCGAAAACGTTTCTCGGATTCGTCAGGCGCCGAAACCCATGCGCCGTTCGCCGTCGGTGGAACCGATCTCGACGTAGGCGATCTTGGCGGCCGGAACACCCACCGTGCGGCCCTTCTTATCGACCAGCCACAACACGTCCACCGCACCCGACAGCGCCGCCTCGATCTTGGCCTTGGTGGCGTCGTGCTCACCGTCGGCCTGCTCGAGGGTGATCTCACGAACCGCTTGCGTCACGCCGATACGAATGTCCACAGTGATCCTCCTGAACCGCTTGTTCCCGAGACGCTACCGCTCGGACGAACTCAGACCGCAGTCGCGCAGAAGGTGTTGCCCTGCGGAAGCGACTCGATGGTGGAAACGTCGGTGTCGCCGTAGAGCGCGGCCAACATGCCCTTCACCATGCCCCGGTCGACGGCGCAGATGACCGGATGCTCGATGGCCACGTCGCCGAACGGGCAGTGATTGTTGATGATGCGCAACTGGTTGTTGCGCTTCTCGGTGTGCGCGGCGAATCCGTGCGCGGTGAGGGCGTCGGCCACGGCTTGCATGGCCGATCGCAAACTGCGTTGTCCGGCCGCCAGATCCGAGCCGGTCATGGCCGCGGCCATCGCGCGCCCGTATTCGTGCCCGACCTCCTCGGCGATGGTCTCGGCGCGATCGGCCGGTAACAGGGCCAGGGTCTTGCCCAACAAGCTGAGCACCAGGTCGTCGCTGCGCACCGGGAACTCGCCCATCGGCAGTTCGGCCACCGCGGTGTAGCGCTTGGCCGGTCGACCCGCGCCACCTCCGGCCACACGCGAGACCGTCACCTCCACGTAGCCACCCACGGTGAGTTTGTCGAGGTGATGTCGAGCCACGTTGGAGTGCAGACCGAACTCGGAGGCAACGTCGGAGGCGGTCACGCCCTCGTCACGGCCCCGAACGAACAAATAGATCGCGCGGCGGGTGGGATCTCCGAACGCGTTGGTGATGGCGGCCACCGTGGCCGTGAACGAGCCGTTGGTCGACGAGGCGCCCGGGAGTGACGATTGACCGGATGCCGGGCTCGGTGAGGGGCGGCTCGTGGACACGCCGGTATTCTACCTATCGCCGTAGTGCAAATTCTGAAGTCGGGAGCCCCCACCCATGTCCGTCACACGCGAGCAGGTCGTCGAAGCCCTGCGTC
>WLEG01000303.1 GCA_009704425.1 Actinomycetota bacterium
CATCAGGGGAAGTCGCAGGTTCGGGAACGCACCGGTGTCGAGAGCGGTCGGCCCGTCGCTTCGCAATCGGTACCACGCGGCGGCTCCGATCATGGCCGCGTTGTCGGTGCACATCGTCCGACTCGGCACCAGGCAGTCGCGTCCGTCCTGGGCACACATCTCGGCGAAGCGTTCGCGCAACAACGAGTTGGCCGCCACCCCTCCGCCGAGCACCACACCCTTGGCGCCCACCTGCTCGGCCGCGCGGCGCGCCTTGTGCACCAACACGTCGACGACGGCCGTTTGGAACGAGGCGGCCACGTCGGCGGTGCGCACCGCGGGGTTCTTGCGCACGAAGTTGATGACGGACGTCTTCAGGCCGCTGAAACTGAAATCCAATCCGTCGTTGCGCATGGCCCGCGGAAAGTCGATGGCGGTCGGGTCCCCCTCGCGAGCGATGGCGTCGACCGCGGGTCCCCCCGGGTAGCCCAGATCCAGGAAGCGGGCCACCTTGTCGAAGGCCTCGCCCGCCGCGTCGTCGATGGTGCGACCGAGCAATCGGTACTCGCCGTGGTTCCGCATCTCGATCAGCATCGTGTGACCACCGGACACCAACAACACCACCAACGGCAATTGCAGATCGGGCTTCTCCAGGAGCCCGGCGTACAAGTGGGCCTCCAGGTGGTTCACTCCGATGTAGGGAACGTCCCACGTGAGAGCCAACGACTTCGCGGCCGAGACACCCACCAACAACGCCCCGATGAGCCCCGGACCGTGCGTGGCGGCGACGGCGTCGATGCGCGCCTCGTCCACACCCGACTCCACGATCGCGCGCGCCACCACCGGGTTCAGCAGGTCCAGGTGCGCGCGACCGGCGATCTCGGGAACGACCCCGCCGTATTGCGCGTGCAGGTCGATCTGCGAGCTGACCACGCTGGACAGCACGTCGACGCCGCCCATCACCAAGGACGCCGCGGTCTCGTCGCAACTGGTTTCGATGGCCAGCACGATGGTGGATTCGTCGACGGGGCGCCCGTGCTTCCCGGTGGAGGTCACGAGGTCACCCCCTCGATCGCGTTCAAGCGCGCCCTGTATTCGGGCGAGTCGATGTCGTGGGCCCACATCACCAGTGCGTCCTCGGTGTTCTCGTAGTAGCGCTGTCGAACCCCGGCCGGCGCGAATCCGAACCGGCGGTACATCGCCTGCGCGGCGGTGTTGCTCACGCGCACCTCGAGCGTGAGCGCGGTGAAGCCACGTTCGATGGCGACGTTCGCCAGATCCAGCAACAGGCGACACGCGTATCCCCGACGTTGGAACTCGGGGGCGACCGCGATGTTCGTGACGTGGGCCTCGTCCACCGCGAACATCAGGCCGCCGTACGCCACCACCTCGGAATCGCGCACACCGACGACGTAGTGGCGTTCGTCGCGCCGCGCCAGATCGATCTCGCTGTTGAAGACCCCCGCGCTCCATGGCTTCGGGTGCACGCGCTCCTCGATGGCCAGGATCGATTTCACGTGACGGCGTCGCATGGGCACGACCGTGAACGAGGGCACGGGTTCGGTCGGCGGGTTCAGGAGGCGGGACACGATGCTCACGACGCGCCGCCGTCGTTTCGGGTGGACCAGTTGATCTCGGCATCGGGTTTGCGAAGGTACATGGCCTCCACCTCCCACGGGTTCACCCATTCCTCGCGTAGTGCCTTGGCGTGCGCGAGTTGAACCAACGGGGCCGAACTGGGATACGCGAAGAACTGCTCGGCGATCTCCACGTGATGCCCGGCGGCGATCTCCTCGTGATAGCGGATCGCACCGTCTCCCACGCACACCACGTCCTGCCCGCGGGCCAACAGGTCGGCGACGAGATCGTCGACGCGACCCGCGGTGGGCTCGCTCACGCGTTGGATGCCACCGGGGACCTGTCGATAGAGCGCGTAGAAGATCTCGCCCTTGCGCGCGTCGATGACCGCGGCGATCACCTTGTCGGTGCGTCGCAACGGATAGGCGAGCAGATCGAGACTGGAGATGGCGATCATCGGAACGCGCAAGGCTTGGGCGATGGCCTTGGCCGAGGCCAGACCGACGCGCATTCCGGTGAACAGACCCGGCCCCATGTCGACGGCCACCACCGAGATCTCGTCCAAGGTGACGTCGGCCTGACGGCACACGAAGTCGATGGCCGGAGTGAGGGTCTCGGCGTGGCGACGACCGCGCGTGACCTCGAACATGCCGAGCACGCCCTCGTGTCCGCCGACGGCCACGCTCACCCGCTCGGTGGCGGTCTCGATCCCGAGTATCAGCATGGCGTCTCCCGAACCCGCCACGGGGCGACCGCGGCCTCGAGGCGTTCCCAACGCGCGGCCCAGGCCCGCCCGACCCCGCGCAACGTGACGAAGCGGGCGTCGTCATCGTTGTCGTCGTGACGCAGCCGAACCTCGAGATGGTCGCCCAGCATCGATGCCGCCGGTTCGCCCCACTCCACCAGCAGGATGCCGTCACCCTCGACGAGTTCGGCCAGGGCCAGATCGGCCACCTCACTCATGCGGTCCAGTCGGTACAGGTCGGCGTGGTGGAGGTTCACCCGACCCGTGTCGTAGGTGTGCACCAAGGTGAACGTGGGACTGGTGACCGGTTCGTCCACCCCGAGGGCGTCGGCGAAGCCCTGGGCGAAGGCGGTCTTGCCGGCACCCATGTCTCCGGACAGGATCAACACGTCGCCCGTGCGGGCCAACTGCGCCAATGCGGACGCCACGCCGTGCGTGTCGGCGACCGAGCGGCAGTGCAGGGAGATCACGTGGGGAGCCTACCGACGGTCCGTCGGGCGCCGAATCGCCGAACGATCGTGCCCGACTGATCGAGACGGATAGATAGGGTCTCTTCGTCATCGTTCGTCGTGCGCACCCGTGGAGGTGATCGTGAAATTCGTCTTCCAATACCCCGACTTCCACGGCCTCGACGGCGACATGCTCGACGCCGGAGACGTCGGAGACCTCGCCACCCGCGCCGAGAACGCGGGCTGGCACGGCTTCGCGTTCACCGAGCACCCCGCACCGTCGGCCAAATGGCTCGCAGCCGGCGGAC
>WLEG01000304.1 GCA_009704425.1 Actinomycetota bacterium
CCTCGAGATCGTGGCCGCGCTCAACAAGATCGACCTTCCGGCCGCCGACCCCGAGCGATACGCGGCCGAGATCCAGAACGTGCTCGGCATCCCGTCGGATCAGATCCTGCGTATCTCGGCCAAGACCGGCGAGGGAGTGCCGGATCTGCTGGACGCCATCTGCGAGCGCATTCCGGCCCCCAAGGGTGACCCCGACGCGGCGCTGCAGGCGCTCATCTTCGACAGTCAGTTCGATCAGTACCGCGGCGTGGTGTCGTCCATTCGTGTCATGAACGGTCGCATGACCAGCGGTGCGCGGCTGCAGTTCATGCAGGCCAACGCGCAACACGAGGCCATCGAGATCGGCGTGCGTCGACCCACACCCACGCCGGTGGCCGAACTCGGACCGGGCGAGGTGGGCTATCTCATCGCCGGCATCAAGGACGTGGCCGAGGCCCGATCTGGAGAGACCGTCACCGTGTACGGCCGGGCCGCCACCGAGGCCCTGCCCGGATATCGCGACCCGAAGCCCATGGTGTTCTGCGGTCTGTACCCCATCGACGGCGACGACTTCGAGAACCTGCGCGAGAGCCTGGAGAAGTTGAAGCTGAACGACGCCAGCGTCACCTACGAACCCGAGACCTCGGGTGCTCTCGGCTTCGGCTTCCGCTGTGGTTTCCTCGGTCTGTTGCACATGGAGATCGTGAAGGAGCGCCTCGAGCGCGAGTTCGGATTGGCCCTCATCGCCACCGCGCCCAGCGTGGAGTACCTCGTCACCAAGACCAACGGCGAGCAACTGAAGGTGGACAACCCCGCCGACCTTCCGCCGCCGCAGAACATCGATTACATCGAGGAGCCGTACTTCCGCGTGAGCATCATCACGCCCAAGGAATACACGGGCACGCTGATGGACCTGTGTCAGACGCGGCGCGGAGACATGTCGAAGATCGAGTACCTGTCGCCCGAACGCGTGGAATTGCACTACATGATCCCGCTGGCCGAGGTGGTGGTGGACTTCTTCGACCAGATGAAGAGCCGTAGCCAGGGGTACGCGTCTCTCGACTACGAGTTGTCGGGATACCAGCGCAGCAACCTCGTGAAGGTGGACCTGTTGCTGAACAGCATCATCGCCGACGCGTTCTCCACCATCGTCCACCGCGACAAGGCCGAGAACTACGGGCGTCGCATGTGCGAGAAGTTGAAGGAACTCATCCCGCGCCAGATGTTCGACGTGCCGATCCAGGCGGCCATCGGTGGCAAGGTGATCTCGCGCGAGACCGTGAAGGCCAAGCGCAAGGACGTGTTGGCCAAGTGCTACGGCGGCGACATCACCCGAAAGCGCAAACTGCTCGAGAAGCAGAAGGAAGGCAAGAAGAAGATGAAGGCCATCGGACGCGTGGAAGTGCCCGGTGACGTCTTCATCTCGGCCTTGAAGCTGGACGACTGAATCCATGGCCCGTTCGGAGACGTTCCGGTCTCTGCGCAATCGCAACGCCCGCCTGTTCTTCGGCGGATTGTTGGTGTCGAACGTGGGAACGTGGTTGCAGTCCACGGCCATGTCGATTCTGGTGTACCGACTCACCGGCAAGGCCACCGATCTGGGCATAACCGTCGCGCTGCAATTCGTTCCGATGCTGTTCCTCGGGGCGTGGGCCGGCGCGTTGTCGGACCGACGCGACAAGCGCATCACGTGCCTGATCACGCAATCGCTGATGGCGGTGCAGGCGATCGTCCTGGCGACGCTCGATTTCGCCGGTCTCGTGTCGGTGCCGGTGGTCTACGTGTTGGCGTTGGTGTTGGGCGTCGTGAACGCTTTCGACAACCCGGCACGGCGCGGTTTGGTGGTGGAGCTGGTGGCCGAGGCCGACATCAGCAACGCGATGTCGTTGAACACCGCGGTGATGACCGGATCGCGAATCTTCGGTCCCGCCATGGCCGCAGCATTGGTCGGTCCGCTCGGCACCGCATGGTGCTTCATGTTGAACGGCGTCTCGTTCGTGGCGGTGTTGGCATCGCTGGCGGCCATCAACGTGCGCGAGTTGCGGGTGTCGCCCAAGGCGCCCCGCGGGGGTACGCCGGTGCGCGATGCGTTGCGCTTCGTTCGTCGCGATCGAGAGTTGTTCGTGTTGCACATGGTGTTGGTCGCGGTGAGCACCTTCGCGTTCAACTATTCGGTGTCGCTGCCCAAGTTGAGCGCCGTTCGTTGGGACGACGACCGGTGGTTCGGATGGGTGCTGGCGGTGGTGAGCGTGGGCAGCGTGGTGGGATCGTTGATGGTGGCATCGCGCAAGGAGGCGACCATCCGCCAGTTCTTCGTGAGCGTCACCGTTCTGGGGGTGGCCGGACCGTTCCTGGCCTGGGCCCCGTCGGGCTGGTGGGCCTTCGTGGCCGCGGTGCCGCTCGGAATCGGCGGTGCCGGATTCCTGGCCAACTTCAACGGACTCGTGCAGCAGAAGTGTCCGCCCGACATGCGAGGTCGACTGTTGGCGTTGTCGGCCGTGGCCTTTCTCGGTTCCACGCCCATTGGTGGGCCCATCACCGGTGTGATCGCGGACTCTTGGGGGCCGGAGTGGTCTCTGGCCTACGGAAGTCTGATCTCGCTGATGGCCATCGGTGTGGCGTACGTCGTGTTGCGACTTCCCGCGCGAAACCACACCGTCGCCACGAAGTGATGCCGGTACCCTGACCCCATGTCTCGCGGCTCCATCCTGCGCATGTTGGAGTGGTCGACCATGTCGGCGTCCGAACGTGACGCGTTGGTGGACCGCGACCTGAACAAGGTGATCTCCTCGGCGTTGCGCGAGCAGATCGCCGCCCTGGTCAGCGACGTGCGAGATCGTGGTGACGCGGCGGTGTGCGACGCTTTGCGCACCTTCGACAAGGTCGACCTCGAGCCGTCTGAATTGCGTGTGTCGGACTCCGAATGGGATGCCGCGCCGTCATTGGTGTCGACCGAGTTGGTGAGCGCCATCGACGACATGGTCGATCACATCCGCCGATTCAACGAACAAGTGATGACCCATCGAGGTGATTGGTCCTTCGAGAGTGACCCGGGGCTGATGGTGGGTGAGCG
>WLEG01000305.1 GCA_009704425.1 Actinomycetota bacterium
GGCACCAACCGGCGTCGGGAACACTGGACTCATCGTGTCCCCAGATGATCGGACGAAGAGGCCGTCCATCCACGCCGAGGACCACAACACCGTCGTCGGCTGCGGTGACCCGGATACGCGTGATGTTGCTGAAGTCGATGCCCTCCAGCGACGCCACGATGGCATCGAGCAGAACGTCGGCGTCATCGGTGACCATGTCGATGGGACCCGCGTCGTTGGCTTCGAAGCCACCCGACGAGACCGTGATGTGCAGATGTCCGCTCATGTTCTCGTTCAGCCATCCAACAACGTCGGGTCGTCGCGCAATTCCTGACGGACCATCGCTTCCCAGAATCCGATGAACTTGTCACCATCGGAAGCCTTCATGCGGTCGCTGAACCACGTCGGCAGGGGCGACTCGCCGCTTCCACCCGCGGCGCGCACGTGCCACGCCCGTTGACAACGTTGCTCGAGAGCCACCGCCCGTTGATGCACCGCACGAATGGAGTTACCGAGGACGAAGACGCCATGACCGGCCAGCAACACCAGGTCGGCGTCGCCCATGGCGGTGATGGCCGCGGCGGCGGTTCCCGGGTCGTCCACCGATCCGCCGTACTCACGCACGAGAGTGATCTCGCCGCCGCCCAACACACTGCTCTGATCCAGGGCCGGTGGTACCTCACCCAGATCGGCCCACACGGTTCCGTAGAGCGGATGATTGTGCAGCGCGACCTCCACACCGGGCCGTGCCTTGTGAAGTTCGAGGTGGAGAGGGATTCCCGGTGGGACGGGCCAGTCACCTTCCACCACGTTCCCGTCCAAATCGATACGGATGATGTGCTCGGGCCGGATCTCGTTCCACAGCAACATCCACGGATTGCACAACAACGTGCCGTCGTGAAGGTTGACGGTGATGTGTCCGGCCAGGTGGTCGTTGTAGCCCTCGCGCCACAGTGTGCGCGCCAGCATGACCATCTGTTGCTTCAGCGTGAGATCGGGGAGCAAGCGATCAGGAGTGGGCTGGAATCCGGACGGGCTCATGGGAACATTCTGCCCTTTTCGGCCATTGGTCCCTGCTTCGACGGCATGGGAAACGGCACACTGGGTCCATGACCGATCACACCCACGGAACCGACGTCATGAACGCTCTCGTCCCCTTGGCGCGCGAGTTGCGCCAGCACATTCCCGACGTGATGAAGGCCTTTTCCGGACTGGCGTCGGCCGTGATGGCCCCGGGGGCCTTGGACACCAAGACCAAGGAGCTGATGGCACTGGCCATCGCGGTCAGCCACCGTTGCGACGGTTGTATCGCGTCGCACGCTCGCGGAGCCGCCAAGCATGGTGCCAGCGAGGCCGAGGTGGCCGAGGCGATCGGGGTGGCGGTGTTGATGACCGGTGGTCCGGCCACCGTGTACGGGCCCCGCGCGCTGTCGGCCTTCAAGGAATACCAGTCCTCCTCCCCCACCACACCCTGACGTACGCTGACCCCTGGTGGAACTGGTGGCATGAACGACCAATTCTTGGTCGTTCATGCCACCAGAAGAACCAGACCGGGGGAGGTCCCACATGTCGGGTAGGGGTATCGCACGAGTGTTCGTGGGGGCGGCGTTCATCGCCGTCGCGGTGAGTTGCGGAGGCGGATCGGATTCGGCCGACTCCGTCGTCGACGCTTCCGCACCCGTCACGGATGCACCGGTCGTCACCGACGCACCGGTCACCGAGCCCCCCACCACCGAACCCGCCGTCATCGCGTGGGAGACCATCGACGCTCCCGCCGACTGCATGTGCGCCGACGGCAGTCCCTTCTCGTATCACGTGCGCGAGGCCGACCCCACCAAGGTGATGTTCTTCCTCGAAGGCGGCGGAGCGTGTTTCACCGGAGCGATGTGCGCCCCCGACAGCACCACCTACAAGAAGGTGATCGACCCGGCTCCGGGCGAGGGCGCCACCGGCATCTTCGACTTCGACAATCCCGACAACCCCTTCGCCGACTACAGCTTCGTCTACGTGCCGTACTGCACGGGTGACGTGCACTCGGGCAACACCACCAAGGACTACGGCGACGGCGTGGTGGTGCAACACAAGGGCTTCGTCAACGCCTCCACCGCGATGGCCACCCTGATCGAGCGCTTCCCCTCGGCGACCGACATCGTCGTCGCGGGTTCCAGTGCGGGTGCCTTCACCACACCGCTGTTCGCCGGAGTCGTCGCCGACGAGTTGACCGCCGCGAAGGTCTCGGTCATCGCCGACAGCGGCGGAGCGATTCCGGATGCCATCGCAGCCGTCACCTCGAACTGGGGAACCATCGATTCGTTGCCCGACTGGCCCGAATTCGTCGACGTCACCCCGGCCATGATCACGCCGGCCTACTCGTTCATCAAGACGGCCGAACACAACCCCGCGATCCGCTTCCTGCGCCACGACTTCGCCTACGACAACGTGCTCTCCAGTTTCGCGCGCATGGCGGGTATCTCACCCGACGGACTGGTCGACGTGATGCGCACCGGCGAAGCGAGCATCGAAGCCACCGGCGTGCCCGTGGCGGCCTGGGTGTCGCCGGGCGACGCCCACACGATTCTCGGTCGAGCGGACTTCTACACCGAGGAACTCAACGGCGTGCGGTTCCTCGATTGGTTGCTGGCGTTCCTCGAGGGCACACCGCTCGCCGACAACTACTGCGTCGACTGCGCCGGCTGATCACTTCGCGCGCGTCGCGAGTCGTGCGATCCTCGGATCATCGATGCCGAGAATTCGTTCGACCAGATTCATCGAAGGCGCGCCGTGGCCAAGGGTTTGGGGTGATACGGTAGCTGTTCGGCCAACTGCAGTACGTCGGCGAGTTTGCGGGCCTGAACCTCGGGATCGAGTCGACCATCGACATGAATGGCGAATCCCATCGCACCCACCAGTCGACGCACGACATCGGCTTGGGTGAGACCCGCCCATACTCGGAGATCCTTGAGCAACTTGCTCGCTTCCACGAGCTTGTTTTACTGGCCTAATGAGCGTTTTCGCTCAGTTGTCCGCCGACGGCTGATCATCCGTTTCGGGTCGCCGGCACCCACC
>WLEG01000306.1 GCA_009704425.1 Actinomycetota bacterium
CAGACCGAAGGCCAATCGACTCGATTCGGTTGTACGAACGAGCGTGGGCAGATGTTGGGTCGACACGATGAGCGTGGCGATGGCGGCCGTGCCGGCGAACAGCACGAAGGGCCAACGTAAACCGAACGGGCCCACGAGAAAGCCGCCAATGACGGGGCCGGTGACGAAGCCGGCCAGTTCGATTCCGCGCATCGCACCCATGCGTTCCGACGTGCCACTGGTGGAAAGGGACGCCATCAACGCGTACGCGGGTGGCATGAAACAACCCGTCGACATTCCACCGATGGCGCGGGCCAGAACGAAGACCCACAACGACGAACCGGTGGCGAAGACCAGGTTGGCCACGATGGCCAGCACGGTGCCCAGGATGAGCAGCGACTTGGCGTGACCCCGATCGGCGAGCGGAGCCACCAACACCATCATCAGGAACGACATGAGGAACGCTGCGGCGGCGATGAAGCCGAGGCCGGCGTCGGTGAACCCGTACTCGTCCTGCAGGTTGCCCATGAGAGCGAAGACGAGGCTGTTGCTCGCCGACAGGATGAACGCGGCACCCAGCAGGATGCGTTCAGTGGTGCGAGTGGTGGGCATGAGGGCGACGTGGGGGACGAGGGGCGACGGGGGAGATGAGTGAGGTGGGCGTCAGCGAACGGACGCCACCACCGCGTCGCTCAGGCTACGCCACGCGACAAGCGCGTCCTGCGCCCATTGGTCGAAGTCGCGGTCGGTGAGAGCGATCAGCGCGGTGTCGATGGTCGGGTCGATCCACATCATGGTCCCCGAGCCACCGAAGTGACCGTACGTCGACGGCGAGTTGGTCGCGCCCGTCCAGTGCGGTGATTTGTCGCCGCGGACCTCGGCGCCGATTCCCCACGGGTTCGGCGAGAACGACCCCAAACCCGGGATCACCCCACCGAGTTGAGGGAATTGGATGGTGCGCACCAGCGCTCCGGTCTGGGCGGTGATCAACCGAGGGTGCATCAACTCGAGAGCGAATCGACACAGGTCGTCGACGGTGCTCCACACTCCGTACGCGGCCGACGACTTCAACGTGCTGTCGTTCATGTTCAACGGTTCGAAGATCGCCTCACGCACGTAGTCGGGGAAGGGAATTCCCGAGCGCTCCGCCACGTGGTGTGCCGCGCGCTCGATGCCGGTGTTCGAGTAGACACGACGCTTCTCCACCCCGATGATGGTGTCGGGCGTGTCGAAGCCGTAACCCGCGGCGTGAGCGAGGCAGTGTCGAAGCGTCGACCCCGGCGGTCCGACCGGATCGTCGAGGGAGACCGAGCCCTCCTCGACCGCGATCAGGCACGCCCATGCCGTGATCACCTTGGAGATGCTGGCCAGACGAAACTGGTGCGCGGTATCCCCGCGCGAGACGATCGACGTCCCGTGCACGATGGCCGCCGCCGCGTGGGGCACCGGCCAGGAATCGATGGAGGCGAGGACGTCGTTCGAGAGCGCGTCGCCCGAGCGAACCGCGTCGCTCATCGACTCAGGCGAAGCCGGAGGAGCGGATGAGTTCGGCCACCCCGAAGGCCAGGTCGAGACCTTGGCGGGCGTTCAGGCGCGGGTCACAGACCGTCTGGTAACGATGGTCGAGGTCGGCATCGGTGAGGTCGTCGGCACCACCGAGGCATTCGGTGACGTTGTCGCCGGTGAGCTCGACGTGGATGCCGCCGGGCCACGTGCCCTCCATGCGGTGGGCGTTCACGAAGCCGGCGATCTCGCGAATGATGTCGTCGAAGTGACGGGTCTTGCGACCGCCCACGGAGGTGAACGTGTTGCCGTGCATCGGGTCGCACGCCCACACCACCGGATGACCGGAGTCGCGGACCGCGCGCAGCAACGGACGCAACGCGTCCTCCACCTTGTCGGCGCCCATACGACTGATCAACGTGAGGCGACCGGGCACGCGCGCCGGATTGAGGGCCTGACACAACTCGAGGACGAAATCGACCGTGGTGGACGGTCCGATCTTGCATCCGAGGGGATTGCCCACACCGCGCAGGAACTCGATGTGCGCGCCGTCGAGCTGCCGGGTGCGCTCGCCGATCCAGAGCATGTGCGCCGAGCAGTCGTACCACTGGCCGGTCAGCGAGTCCTGGCGCGTGAGCGCCTCCTCGTAGCCCAACAACAACGCCTCGTGGCTGGTGTACACGTCGGCTTCGTGCAAGGTGGCGGTGTTCTCGGTGTCGACTCCGCACGCGCGCATGAAACGCAGAGCGCGTTCGATCTCGGTGGCCAGTTGTTCGTAGCGCTGACCCTCGGGGCTGGATCCGACGAACTCCTGGGTCCAGGCGTGGACCCGTGACAGATCGGCGAAGCCGCCCTTCACGAAGGCGCGCACGAGATTGAGCGTGGAGGCCGACTGGTGGTACGCCTGCACGAGACGATCCGGATCGGGGATTCGGGCGCCCTCGGTGGGGGCGGGATCGTTCACGATGTGTCCGCGGAACGACGGAATCTCGAGTTCACCGATCTTCTCGGTGTCACTGCTGCGCGGCTTGGCGAACTGACCGGCCATGCGTCCGACCTTGATGGTGGGAACGCCGAGGCTGTAGGTGAGCACGACGGCCATCTGCAGGATCACGCGCAACTTCTCGCGGATGTTGTTGGCGGAGAAATCGTCGAAGCTCTCGGCGCAGTCGCCGGCCTGCAACAAGAAGGCGTTGCCCGCGCACACCTGGGCCAAGCCCGCCTGTAACGAACGAGCCTCGCCGGCGAACACCAACGGGGGATAGGAGGCGATCTGCTTCAGAGCGCGGTCAAGCTCACCTTGGTCGGGCCACTTGGGCTGCTGCGCGGCGGGAAACGATTGCCACGATGTTGGGGTCCAGGCGGAGGCCATGAAAAAAGCCTAACGACCCGAGGCGGAAAGCCATCGGGTCGTTTTGGCGACGCGACCACGCGGGTCGCGGAACTTCGGGTGGGGAATCAGGCGACGAAGATGTCTTCGGCTTCTTCCTTCAATCCGGCGACGGCGCGCGAGACCAGGCGGCGGGCCGCTTCGGCGGTGACGCCCAACTTC
>WLEG01000307.1 GCA_009704425.1 Actinomycetota bacterium
AAGCTGGGTCACGGTTTCCGCGATCTCGACATGGAGCAGCGCATCCTGAAGCTGTCGCAGGAAACCGGTATCGGTGCACAGTTCGGTGGCAAGTACTTCTGCCACGACGTGCGCGTGATTCGCCTTCCGCGACACGGCGCGTCGTGCCCCGTGGCCATGGCGGTCTCGTGCTCGGCCGACCGACAGATGCTGGGCAAGATCACCGCCGACGGAATCTTCCTCGAACAGTTGGAGACCGATCCGGCACGCTTCCTGCCCGACGTGACCCACGACGACCTGCAGGACTCGCCCGTGGTGCAGATCGACCTCAATCGTCCGATGGACGAGATCCGCGCCGAGTTGAGCAAGTACCCGGTGAAGACGCGCGTGATGCTGACCGGCCCGCTGGTGGTGGCGCGCGACATCGCCCACGCCAAGTTGAAGGAGCGCATCGACGCCGGACAGGGATTGCCCGACTACATGAAGAACATTGCCGTGTACTACGCCGGTCCGGCCAAGACACCCGAGGGCATGGCGTCGGGTTCGTTCGGTCCCACCACGGCCGGTCGCATGGACAGCTACGTCGACGAGTTCCAGGCCAACGGCGGCAGCTTCGTGATGTTGGCCAAGGGCAACCGCTCGCGCGCGGTGACCGACGCCTGCAAGAAGCACGGCGGCTTCTATCTGGGTTCCATCGGCGGACCGGCCGCGCGTTTGGCGCAGGACTGCATCACCAAGGTGGAGGTTCTGGAGTACGCCGAGTTGGGCATGGAAGCCGTGTGGAAGATCGAGGTGCAGGACTTCCCCGCGTTCATCGTGGTGGACGACAAGGGCAACGACTTCTTCGACTTGGTGAACAAGCCCTTCGGCGGCACTCCCGTTTCCTTGAAGTGAACCCTGCTTCTGGGGGGCTTTCGCGCGCCACACCGTCGCGAAACCCGCCCGGATTCACCGGACGTTCATCATCGGATCTTGAAGATTCGGGATTCGGGACATTCATCACCCCGAAGTAGTTTCATGGCATGCGACAGCGTTCGATCCTCGTTTCTCTTTTCTGCCTCGTCATGGCTGGGCTTCCTTTTGCGACCACCTCAGCGTCCGCCGAGCGGCTATCGGAGGTGTCGGACACGCCTTCCTCGATCGATTCGATGTCGGTGGGCGAGTTCGGTGCCGTCACCGACGTGTTCGAACCCCACCACGACGTGGTGGACGCGGAGATCGCGAGCAACGCGGCTGGCCAACGAACGCTGGGATACGTCGAACGGACAGACTTCGGTTTCGACGTGAAGGTGGCCACTTCGTCTTCCATGACCGGAACGTGGAGCAACGTCGAGATCATCGCCCAGATTCCGATCGGATCGAACGATCCCGACATCGAGGTATCACTCGGCGCCAATCAAGTGTCCACGGTGATCTTCACCGACGCCAACCACGAAATCATTTGGGGTTCGTGGCGTTCGGCGAGCAACCCCGATTGGGAAACTCCCGCGATTCTTTCCACCGGACTTTCCACGATCCTGTACCTCGACGTCGGCCCGCTCGCCGCATCGGCATTCATCTCCTTCAGGGGCTACGACTCGGCGGTCGGCTCCAGTCGCGCCTTCGCCATCGATTGGTACCAAACGGTCGCCACCGCCCCCACCGTGGTCGACGTTTCGTCGACCAACACCAAGCAGGTGGCAGAGGTGTTGCAGGTGACCGACGGCGACGACGACGCGATGATCGTGTGGCTACAAGACGCCGTGGCCTCGACGACCGACACCGTGTGGGGAAACGTCTGGGACGGCTCCGCCTGGCTCGGCCGGCAACAACTCTCCACCTCGACGGGGTCGACCGCGGTGTCCACGTTGGCGATCGGTCACGCCCAGAATCGCATGATCGTCGGATGGTGGGAGGCGAACACGACCATCGTCGCCGACTATTTCGATCCGTCGGCTGATGCATGGAACTCCGGAACCATCACACTTCGAAGCGGTATCAGTTCCGCTGGGGTCACCAAGGACCTGCTGATCCTCGCCGAC
The DNA here is from genome assembly GCA_009704425.1 of Actinomycetota bacterium. GTDB lineage: Bacteria > Actinomycetota > Acidimicrobiia > Acidimicrobiales > Ilumatobacteraceae > Casp-actino8. The sequence goes on from WLEG01000307.1 coordinate 2,001, forward strand.
CCGAGCGTCGCGGACGGCATCATTCTTTGGTCGGAAAAGGACGGGACGACGATTCGCCATCGTGGTTTGATCGCCGGCACGAGCGGACCAGGAAGTCCGTTCTGGGTCTCCAACGCGACGGACAGTGTCTTCAATTCCAGTGCCGTCATGCGCGACAATGGAATGGTCGGCGCGATGGAGTCCGACGGTGATGCGACCGTGATGTGGCGTTACCTCGGATACGGGACGACGACCATTCGCTTCACCCGAACTGGCACGGGAACCGGAACGTGGGGTGCCGAAGCGACCTACGGAGGGACCGCCGGATACAAAGTGGACGGGCACGGAACCTTCGGTGCGACCGGCGGTGCGACATCACAGACGATGTGGGTGCTCGCCGGACGATCGAGCGTCAAGGCTCTGGGCACCTCGACCTGGTCGGGCACCAGTCCGACGGCACCGACATTCCTGACCGACGATTCGACGTTCGACAGCGGATCGAACCTCATCCTGGGAATCACCCCCTCCGGGAATGCAATGGCCCTGTGGGCCGATTCGACCGGCGACCAACTCCTCTATTCCACCAAGAGCGCTTCGGACAGTGTGTGGTCGACACCAACGGTGCTCGTGGACTCGTACTGGTTTGGCAATCCACGTTTGGTCGACGATGGATCCGGCAACTTCGCATTGCTTTGGCGCGAACGTTCCTCGAGCGTGTCCACCGTGGTCGCCCGAGTCGCAACGTGGAGTCAGTCCTCGGGATGGAGCTCCCCCACCACGATTTCATCGGCCTCTGTCGATGCCGATTGCCTCTCGCCGGCAATGACCTCGGCCGGCTCGGGTCTGGTCACCTACGTCGATACGGCTGATCAGAACACGCTCTACGGGGCGACATTCGACACCGAAGGCAACGCGACGCCAGGAACCGTGATCGCCACGGATTCGTCGGGTGTATTCACGTGCGGCGGAGACCCCGACAAGTACAGCCTCGCGTTGGTGGACGACGGTCGGTACATGGTCGCCTTCGACGCATCGAACGG
>WLEG01000031.1 GCA_009704425.1 Actinomycetota bacterium
AGACCGAACTCGTGGGCCGTCTCGGGGGACACCCGGAAACTCCCGCGCAGGTCGACCTGACGCGAGAGCCAGGCCTCGGCCTTGACGGCTCGCACGATGGTGGGCGCGACCGCTCCGAGCGCCAACGCGACGTGTCCTTCGTCGGAATCGTGGACGAGGCAGGCCGACGCGGTGGAGATCACCATGGCGTTTCGTGTGCCGACCTTGGCGTAGCCCTGCCATCCGCGAACGACGGGGACCGTCACCGAGTGGACCATCTCGCCGGGGGCCAGACAATTCCGTTTCACGCCCGTCATGAAGTCCGCGAAACGAACGTCGCGGGAGTGATCCCGATGAAGAACGTGAATCGTGGCATCGAGAGCGGCCAACACCGGCAGGATGTCGCCGGCGGGTGAGCAGGTGCCGAGGTTTCCCCCGATGGTGCCGGCCGCGCGAATCTGGGGCGATCCGACGGTTCGTGCGGCCTGCGCCAAGGCGGGTAGGAGTTCCGCCAACGGACCCCGTTCCATGTCGGAGTAGGGAAGCGCGGCTCCGATGGTGACCGTCCGGGAGCGTGGACGATGGTGCCACTCGCGCATCTCGGGCAAACCGCCCACGGGAATAACGGTTCCGGGGCGACGACCGTGGAGGTTGACCTCCACCATCAGATCGGTGCCACCGCCCAGGACCGACGCACCGGCGTTGTCGGCGAGCAGTTCGAGCAGGTGATCCACGGAGGAGGGACGGAGAACGGGCACGGACCGAGTTTACAAATTGTCAAGCGGGCACGGTCCCTCTTCGGGAGCATCTCGGGGCGTAGCGTCGTGCTCGTGCCAATGTCCGGTCGTCCGCGGGGTTCCTCGCGGGATTATTCCCTCGCGCTCCACGCCTTCACGGCGTCGGGGGCGCTGGTGGGAATGGCCGCGCTGGTGGCGGTCCTCGACGGATCGGCCCGGCTGGCCATCGTGTGGTTGCTCGTGGCCCAGCTGATCGACGGCATCGACGGTCCCCTGGCCCGACGTCTGCTTCCCGACGAGGCGACCACCCGTTTCGACGGTTACGTGCTCGACCTGGTGATCGACTTCGTCACCTGCGTGTTGGTTCCGACGGCCTTTTTGTGGCAGTTCGAGATGGTGTCCCAGGACCGGTACGGAATGCTGGTGGTCGCGGTGATGTTGCTGACGTCGTCCTTGTGGTTCAGTCGCACCGATCAGATGAGCGATGACGGCTGGTTCCGAGGCTTCCCGTCGGCTTGGAACATGGTGATCCCCACGTTGTGGATTCTCGAGGGTTCACAGTTGTCCAGCAGTGTCGTGATCATCCTGCTGTCGATCCTGACCTTGACCGACATCGAGTTCGCGCATCCGGTTCGCGCGCGTTCCTGGCGAGCCTGGAACCTGTTGTCGATGACCGTCTGGATCTGGTCCGTCGTGGCGGGAGTTTCGATGAGTCCCGACGTTCCGATGGCCGCCCGAATGGTGGTTCTGGTCGGACCCGTGATGATCGCCGTCACCGTCGTGTCGAGAGTCCTCGGATCGGCTTCGGACGACCCGATGGGCGATGCCTTGGACGACACCTTCGCGCCGCGCTGAATCGGTCGCGGACCGTCAGGACTTGCCGTCCCAGCCCGAGAAGGCGTCGATCATCGCCTTCACGTCGCCCAACGGGTAGAGAATGGGCGACGTGCATCCGTGATCGATGTAGTGCTTCACCTTGGCGCGGGCCTCGGCGGGGGTTCCACTGGCCGTGAGCATGTTCACGATCTCGTCGGGCACCAGTTTGCTGGCCTCGACCACTTGCTCGTGGGTGGCGGGCCACGTGAGCACGTTTCCGACCTCGTCCAGGAGCGACTGCGGCACACCGGACGCCTTCATGATGTGAGGCTGTTGACCGAGGTACTGGGTCACCATCAATCGGGCCATGTCCAGCGCGGTCTGGCGGTCCTCGTGGACACTGCACACCACGAGCTGGGGACGGTCGATGTCGTCGAGTGACCGACCCGCCTTGCGCGCTCCCTTGTCGAGGGCCTCGAGAGCCTGATCGTTGTAGCCGGGGGACACCAGGTAGTTCAGGACCACGCCGTCGGCGATCTCGCCGGTGAGCTCCATCATCTGCATTCCGGTGGCACCGATGTAGATCGGCACGTTCTTCGGTGCGCGTTCCTGATACACGTAGTCGAGTTCGACTCCGTCCAGATGAACGTACTCACCGTCGTACGTGACGGTCTCGTTGTTCAGCAATCCCCGCACCACGGTGACGATCTCGCGCATCACCTTCAGGGGACGACTGCGGTCGATACCGACCTTCTGCGCCAGAGGATCCCACCACGCTCCGATACCGAGGATCACGCGACCGGGGGCCAGATCGTCGAGCGTGGAGAAGGTGGCGGCCAGTCGGGCCGGGTTGCGACTCCAGCAATCCACGACACCGCTGCCCACCTTGATGTGATCGGTGACCGAGGCGAACGCCGCCATCGGCACCGTTGCCTCGCGCACCAGCCGGCTCTCGGCCTGCCACACCGCCTCGAAGCCGCGCTCCTCGGCGTACTTCGCGAACTCCATACCCTCGCGGATTCGATGGGCGTCCTGGAGGTAGATGGCCACTCGCTGTGAGGTCTGCTGATTCATGTGTGTTTCTCCCATTCTCTAGAGCTTGGCGAAGAGTCGGCTCGCCGATTCCGCAGCCTTGGCGCGAACCTCGTCGATGTCGAACCTGGTCGGAAGGCCGTCGACGAGAAGCCTTTCGCCGTCGGCGGTGGTGACGTTCCTCGCCCGAATCCCGGGTGTGAAGGCCACGTGCCACGGGCTGTCCGCATGGTCGTAACTCCACTCGACGACGTCGCTACGAGCCTCGGGAATGAGGTTCCAGCCGTTCTCCAACCACGACCATGCGGTCTCGGGGGACTCGGTGACATCGTGGGCGCGAAGCGCGACGTACGCCAGTCGCATCTCCTCGAGCATGTCGGCCCCGATGCCGTCGGTTCCGAGGACGACCGTGTTGGAGCGGGTGGACGGCGTGGCGTATCCCACGGCGTTGTTCATGTTCGATCGGGGATTGTGCGCGATCGTGCCACGAAGTTCGCGGTCGAGGTGGACACAGTGCACGAGAAGCCAATTATCGGCGGCCAGGGGTTCGAGGCGCCTCGCCGCGTCCCTGTCGTCGGGTCCCTCGCCGACGTGAATGTGAACGCCCGTCCCCATGCGTGTCGCGAGATCGGCGGCGCCCTCCAGAAGATCGTCCGAACACGTGAAAGCCGCGTGCACGCCCACCATTCCGCGACCGCCCGCGCTCAGGAACCGTTCGTTCTCCTGCAGGCCACGTCGGCCGGCGTCGGGTCCGTGTCGGTCGGTGACACCGTACGAGCAATTGACGCGGACGCCGACCGTCGCGCAGGCATCGGAGATGATGTCGAGCGAGCCGTCGATGAACGACGGGCTCTCGTGATGGTCGACGATTCCCGTCGTTCCCGACATCAACGCCTCGGCCGCGCCGAGCATGGCCGACCAGTGGATGGTGTCCGCGTCGAGGGCCACGTCGAGCCGCCACCAGATCTGTTCGAGGATCTCGCGGAAGTCGTGAGGTTGCTTCGGGGGAGCGGGCATCCCGCGTGCCAACGCCGAGTACAAGTGGTGGTGAGCGCACACCAAGCCGGGTGTCGTGGCGGTCACTCGTCGTCTCCGTCCGTTCGGCGCATGGGAAGACGACGGCGCCATTCGCCGTCGTATTGCCGAAGCGCCTCGGCGACCGCACCGGCGGTCGGGACCAAGCCGATCTCACCGACTCCCTTGATTCCGTAGGGAGAGTTGGGCTCGGGGGACTCCACGAGGATCACGCGGATGGGTGGCACGTCCTTGGCGCGGAGAATGCCCAACGATCGAAGCGTCTTGGCGGTCGGGAAACCGGTCTCGGGGTCGGACGGGAAATCCTCGGACAACGCGTAGCCGAGACCCATGTGGACGCTGCCTTCGATCTGGCCCTCGCACAGAACCGGATTCACCGCGCGACCCACATCGTGGGCGGCCACCACCCCCAGGATCGTGCCGGTGGTTTTGTCGACCGACACCATTTGTGACGCGTAGCCGAAGGTGGAGTGGATGGTGGGGTTCTCGACTTCTCCGAGCTTCTGCGTCCAATCGACGCGGTACTCGCCGTGGTAGTCGACTCCGACCCGACATCCATCGGCCCGCGCCGCCTCGCACGCGGCTTTCACGGCGCCCGCACCCATGAGGGTGCCGCGCGAACCGGTGGTCTGACCGAACCCGAGTTCACGGGTGGTGTCGACGATGACGCGCACGTCCTCGGGGTCGATCCCGAGTTCCTGCACCGCCACCTGCAGGGCCACGGTGTTGATGCCCTGACCCATCTCGGTCCAGCCGTGACGCACCTCGATGACCCCGTCCGCTCGGAAGTGCACAACCGCGCCGCTCACTTCCTTGAAGCCGTTACCCAAGCCACTGTTCTTCAGTCCGAGGCCCAGGCCCACGGCATGTCCGGCGGCTCGCGCGGCGTCGTAGTGGGGCTTGATCTCGTCGAGGCACTTCTCGGCGCCGAGACACCCGTCGTCCATGATCTGACCCGGTCCCCACACCTGGCCCGGCCGGATGACGTTCAACTTGCGAATCGTCCATCCGTCGATGCCGACCCGATCCGCCAGACGGTCGAGCACGCCCTCCATGGCGAACTGGGCCTGGTTGGCTCCGAAGCCGCGGAACGCCCCGCAGACCGGATTGTTGGTGCGGGCGGCGGTGGCCTCGACGTCGATATTGTCCACGCGATACGGGCCGCTCGCGTGACCGGCCATGCGCTCGAGCACCTTCATACCCACACTGGCGTAGGCGCCGCTGTCGCCGATGGCCCGTACACGCAGTGCCGTCAGGCGACCGGACTCGTCACAGCCCGCGGTGTACTCCATGCGAATCGGATGACGCTTGGCGTGCACGAGGAAGGACTCCTCGCGCGACAGGGTGCACTTCACCGGACGATCGAGCAACCACGCCGCCAGGGCGGTGTGGGCCTGATTGCTCATGTCCTCCTTGCCACCGAACGCGCCTCCGTTCGTGACCAGTTCGACGGTGATCCGCTCGTTGCCGACTCCGAGTACCCGGGCGATGTCGTTGCGATCGTCCCAAACCCCCTGGCCTCCGGAGTAGACGTGCAGGGACCGGGTTTCACCGACTCCGCTGGGGACCGCCACGGTGCTCTCGGGCTCGAGAAAGGCGTGTTCGATCCGTTGCGTCTCGAAGATCTCCTCGACGACGTGGGCCGACGCGGCCAGGGCCGATTCGACGTCTCCCCGGCTGTAGCGACTCACGCTCAACACGTTGTCGTTCGTTCCCCACACGGCGATCTCGGTGGATCGAACGGCCTCGACCGGGTCGGTGATGGGTCGCAGTGGTTGGTACTCCACGCGCACCAACGCGGTGGCCGCACGGGCTTGCTGACGGGTTTCGGCCACGACCACCGCGAGAACGTCACCGGCGTAGCTGGTGCGACCACCGACCGGGATCATGACCGGCCAGTCCTTGTGGATGAGCCCCACCTTCAGTTCGGCCGGGATGTCGGCGGCGGTGAGGACGGCCACGACCCCCGGCGCCGCCAGAGCGGCGGTGGCGTCGATGCCCGTCACGTCGGCGCGGGCGTGCGCGGTGAGACACAAGGCCGCGTGCAACATTCCGGGTATGCGGATGTCATCGACGTATCCGCGATCACCGAGTGCCAGATCGCGGGCCTCGTACTTCATTCCCGACGAGCCGACGCCGCCGGGTTGGACCGCGACGACGGGTCGATTCAGTGCGACCGCCTCGATGGCGTCGAGAACCTTCACGTAGCCCGTGCAACGGCACAGGTTCGCACCGAGGTGCTTGGCCATGTCGGCCTTCGTCAGCGAGGAACCCTTCTTGTCCACCTGGCCCTTGGCGCGCATGATGATCCCGGGGATGCAGAAACCGCATTGCAGTCCGCCGCACGCGGCGAACGCCTCGGCGTAGCGATCACGTTCGTCCTGCTCGACGCCTTCCAAAGTCACGATGGACTTTCCGGCGACCTTCTCGAGCGACTGCTGACAGCTGACGACCGGTTTTCCGTCGATCATGACGGTGCAACATCCGCACTGTCCCGACGGCGAGCAGCCGTCCTTGGGTGACGTGATGTCCAGTTCCTCCCGCAACGCGGCGAGGAGATGCGGGTGGTCTCCGCGAACCTCCACGTCACGGTCGTTGACGCGCAGGACGACAGGTCGGATCGATTCCGTTGTCATGACATCATCCGTTCTCGGGCGCGATGACGGCGCCCCGTTGCGAGGTGATTCGGGTGTACACCTCGGGTCGGCGGTACTTGTCGAAGTCGAACAGGGTGTCCTTGTAGCGCTTGCACCAGTCGAGGTCGCAGGAGGCGACGACGAGCTCGTCGCCGGTGGTGTACGCCTGGGCGACGATCTGTCCACTGGGGGCGATGATGCACGACTGACCGAGCGAGTCCACGCCCTCCTCGACGCCCCCCTTGGCGACGCCGACCACCCACGTGCCGTTCTGATACGCGCCCGCCTGCATCACGAGCGAGTTGTGGAATCCCTGCAGGATGTCCTGACTGGGATCGGGCACGTAGTGGATCGGTGTGTTGTAGCCGCACAGGATCATCTCGACGCCCTGCAGTCCCATCTCACGGTACGACTCGGGCCAGCGACGGTCGTTGCAGGTCATCATTCCGATCAGGCCGCCGAACGACCGCCACACCCCGAAGCCTTCGGGCCCCGGCTCGAAGTAGTACCGCTCGGCGTGTTGGAACGGACGATCGGGTTCGTGCCCGGCGTGTCCGGGGATGTGGACCTTGTGGTACCGGCCGACGATCGATCCGTGTCCATCGACGAGTATCTGGGTGTTGTAGCGATGACGGGTTCCCCGGGCGTCCGGATCGGTGAGTTCGGCGTAACCGAGCGAGAACCCGATACCGAGCTTCTTGGCCTCGTCGAACAAGGGTTGGGTGGACGGTCCGGGCATGGACGTCTCGTACCAATGGTCGGCCTCGCCGATGTCGTCGACGAACCATCGCGGGAAGAAGGTGGTCAGGGCCAACTCCGGATAGACGACCAACTGGCATCCGCGACTCGATGCCTCGTGCAACAAGGTGATCATGCGCGCGACGACGCTCTCGCGCGAGTCCTCACGTTGGACCGGCCCGAGTTGAGCGGCGCCCACGACGATCGTTCGTGATGCGGTCGGGGAGGTCATGCTGACTCCTTCTTCCAGGTGGTCTCGGCCAGGGTCCACATCGTGTCGAGCAACACGTTCGCTCCGGCCACGAGATCGGCGTCGTCCGTGTGCTCGGCGGCGTTGTGGCTGATTCCGAGGTGGGACGGGACGAAGATCATCGCCGCGGGGCAGACGCGGGCCAACATCTGCGCGTCGTGACCGGCACCGGACGGCATGCGCTTGACGGCATGCCCGTGTTCGACCGCGATCGTTTCGATGAGATCCACGACCCGGTCGTCGAAGACGACGGGTTCGAAGCGCGCCAGTCGACGACTCTCGATCGTGACGCCCTCGCGCTCTCTGAGTTCGGCGAGGAATCGTTCGACTCTCTTCTCGGCGACACGAAGAAGTGTCTCATCGGTGTTGCGCACGTCGACGGTCATCACGGCGGTGGCGGGGACCACGTTGATGAGGTTCGGAGCGAGATCGATCTTGCCGACCGTGCAGACCTGATTGCCGCCCATCTCGGTGGCCAGTTCGCGCAGGAACACGGTGATCGCCGCGGCGACGTACGCCGGATCGTGTCGAAGGCGCATGGGCGTGGTGCCGGCATGGTTGCTCTGACCGCGGATCGTGAGCTCCTGCCAGGAGATTCCTTGAACCCCGTCGACCGCCCCGATGGGGAAGCCCTCGGCTTCCAGAAGTGGCCCCTGCTCGATGTGCAATTCGACGAAAGCGTGAGGGGCGGGCCCGGGAACCGGGCCGGCTCCGTCGTATCCGATGCGGGTCAGCTCGTCGCCCAACCGGGCGCCGTCGATGGCCACAGTGTCCAACGCTTCCTCGATGCCCATCCCGCCGACGTAGACGAGGGATCCCAACATGTCGGGCTGGAATCGCGCGCCCTCCTCGTTGGTGAAAACCACGACGCTCAGAGGCCGCGAAGGTGTGAGCCCGGCCGTCATCAGGGTTTCGATGACCTCCAGCCCGGCGAGAACGCCGTAGTTGCCGTCGTATCGACCGCCCGTGCGCACGGTGTCGATGTGGCTTCCGGTCATGACGGGGTCACCGTCGCCGCATTCCCAGGTGGCGATCATGTTGCCGATTCCGTCGACCTCGACCCGAAGGCCCAGATCGACCATCCACGAACGCACCAGATCGCGCCCGTCGCGATCCTCGTCGGTGAGGGCCAATCGACACGAGCCGCCACCGGGTATGGGGGAGACCTCTCCCAAGTCGTCGAGTCGGGCGCGCAGGCGCCGACCGTCGATGCGCACGCCATGGGCCGACGGCCTCATGTTTCGTCCCCCTTGACCTGCGATGACACGAGCGAAGTTTACATTTTGTCAAACCGGTTTCGGGTATGGCGCGACGGGGGTCCGGGGTGGGGCGTGGCCGCTGGCTTAGCCTCGGCGCATGGTTCGGCCGGAGGGTGCGCGTTGACCGGTGGTCAAACCGTCGTCCTCTTGCTGTCGGTCCTGGTGGCCTCGACCACGCAGGTGACCGTGGGCTTCGGCTTCGCGTTGCTCTCGGTGCCCCTGATGACGATGGCCGTGCCCACGCGCGAGGCCGTGGTCATCTCCACCATCCTGGGCTTGCTGACCAGTTCCTTCCAGGCCTGGCACGGTCGTCGCGACGCCGACCGCACCCTGATCCGACGGTTGACGTCGGCGGCGCTCGTCGGGTTGCCCATCGGCTGGCTGGTGTTCACCCGGGTGCCCGACGATGTCCTGCGGGCCATTCTGGGCATGAGCGTTCTGGTGGCCGTGATGTTGCTCGCCACCGGTCTCGTGGCCCGGGGATCGACCCGTCTGGATGTCCTGTGCGGGGCATTGAGCGGAGCGTTGGCGTCCTCGTTGTCCACCAACGGACCTCCCTTGGTCTTCGCGCTCCAGGCCCGGTCGGTGCCGATGCGGGTGTTCCGCCCGACGATCAACACGGTGTTCACGTTCTCGGGGCTGTTGTCCCTCGTGGCGTTCGCTCTCAGCGGCGAGATCGAATCGGACGCCGTCGTTCACGCTCTGTGGTCCGTCCCGGTCCTGTTGGCCGGGTCGCGCATTGGCTTCTTGTTGCGGGTCCGGGTTCGCGAGGAGCACGCCCGGCGCATCGTGCTCACGTTGCTCACGCTGGCCGGCCTGAGCGCGATCCTCGCCGCGATCGTCTGACGCCGATCATCAGCCACCGAAGATGGTGAGCCACTGTTCCTTGGTCTTGGGCTTCAGCACGAAGTTGTGACTCCTCACCGATGCCAGTTCCTCATGGGACTCGTTCGAATACCGGTGTCCGGGGAAGATCACCGTCGAGTCCGGCATGTCGTTCAGTCGCTGGAGACTGTGGAACATGTCGTCGGGGTTGCTGCCCGGCAGATCGGTTCTTCCACATCCGTCGAGGAACAACGTGTCGCCGGAGACCAGGCAACCTCCGACGTGGAAACACTGGGAACCCGGTGTGTGTCCGGGAGTGTGGATGAGATCGATCGACACCTCACCGACCTCGACGACGTCACCGGATCCATGCGCGACCAGATTCGACTCGCTGACGCCGGTCGTTCGAACCACCCATGGCAGTTCGTGTTCGTTGACGTGAATCGGCAGGTCCACCCGCTCCAACAGGCGCGAGATCCCCTCGATTCGATAGTTCATCATCGACCCCCCGATGTGGTCGGGGTGGTAGTGCGAGGCCAACGCACCGACGAGCGACATCCCCTCGGCCTCGACCAGATCGACGATCTCGTCGACGCAATAGGCCGGATCCACGACGACGCATTCGGACGTGCCACGATCCCCGATCAGGTAGACGAAGTTGACCATTTGCCGCGCCAAGGGATCCTCTCGGGCGAAGTCGCGGCCCGAGAGCAACTGTCGGAAGAAGAAGCGTTCGTTCGTGGAGTCCAGTCCCATGCGGATGATCGTAGGCCCGCGTGGACGTCGGCGCACTCGGGTTCCTCGACCGGGCGCCGGTCTATCCTGAACGCATGTCCCATGCGCCGTCCGACCCCTCGCAGACCGCCGCGATCGACGAACTGACCCGACTCGAGCCGGGCATGGTGATTCCGTTCGGCGGACGTCGTTTCGCACGGGTGGACGAGAAGTTGGCCGCGGAGTTCCGGGAAGGCGACCGGCTCATCGTGGTTCAGAGCGACGGCACGCTCATCAGGATTCCCGCCGCGGTCGCCGGTGCCGTGGAGGCGTCGGTCGAGCGGGCGGACTCGGCTTTCCGTTCCATGCGCAGCGTCGATCAGTCCCGGGTGACCGAGTTCTACCGTTGCTTCGCCGACCGGCTCGAGGACGACACGACGTTCGGCTCGATCGCGCGAGCCAACGAGAACGACGTGCGTGTCGCGCGCGAAAGAGGTCGGGCCACCGGTCGTTTGGTTCTCGACGACAAGATGCGTCGGGGGATGATCGAGTCCTTGCGGTTGTGGCAGTCGATGGACAGTTCCATCGGACGGACCACCGAGCGGGTCGATCACGGAAACTGGACCGTGGAGGCGATCTGCGCCCCGCTGGGCGTGGTGGCGTTCGTCTTCGAGGGTCGACCGAACGTGTTCGCCGACGCCACCGGCGTACTGCGCGGTGGCAACACGACGGTGATGCGCATCGGTAGCGATGCTCTGGGAACCGCGCTGGCCATCATGGACACCGCCGTCACTCCCGCTCTCGAGTCGGCCGGCCTGCCGTCGGGCTCCGTCGAGCTGATCCGTGATGCGGATCGTGCCGGCGGTCACGCCCTGTTCAGCGACGATCGAATCTCGTTGGCCGTGGCGCGGGGCAGTGGCGCCGCCGTGGCCCAACTCGGAGCCGTGGCCCGTCAATCGGGCGTACCGGTCAGCCTGCACGGAACCGGCGGTGCCTGGATGATCGTCGACGAGACCGCTCCGGAGGGTCGTCTGCGGGTGTGTGTGAGCGCATCCCTCGACCGAAAGGTGTGCAACACGGTGAACGTGATCGTGTTGGTGGGCGACACCTCCCGGATCGCCGGTGAGGCGGCCGAGGGCGTCGTGGAAGCGTCGGGACGCCGGGGAACGACCGGAATCGTGCACCTGCTCGGGGACGACGCGAGAACCTTGCGATCGGTCTTCTCCGCGCACGACGTTCGAATCGTCGAGGGCGGGATCGGCGACAGTTCCACCGAATGGGAGTGGGACGAGGCGCCCGAGGTTTCGGTGCTCGCGGTCCCCCGCGTGGAGGAGGCGATCGATCTCTTCAACGCGCACAGTCCGCGATTCGTGGTCAGCGCCATCGTGGCCGACGCCGACATCGGTCGCTCGATCGTCGATCGTTGTGATGCGCCGTTCGTGGGAGACGGTTTCACCCGATGGGTCGACGGTCAATACGCGCTTCGACGGCCCGAGTTGGGTCTCTCGAACTGGGAGGGTGGTCGACTGTTCGCCCGGGGCGGGATTCTCTCGGGCGACGGAGTGTTCAGCGTCCGATACCGAGCTTCGACACCCGACGCGAATCAGCGACGCTGACGATCGACGTGGTCGACGGTCAATGGCCGAGAACGACGTCCATCAGTCGTTCGATGTATTTCGCGCG